>JBFYWX010000066.1:0-2760 GCA_041310825.1 Desulfobacteraceae bacterium
AGACGGCCTTTTACGAGACCGACGCGGTGCTGGCCCTCTCAATCCACCAGTTCCCGGGCTTCCCCGGCACGGGCAGGCTGGGTGAGGTCGGTGCCGGCCGCGGCGAGGGCTACACGGTGAACGTACCCCTGCACAAAGGGCATGCGGACAGAGACTTCCTGTGCATCCTCCAGTTTCTGGTGCGGCCGCTCGCCCGGGCCTATCAGCCGGAGGTGATTCTGGTGCCCTGCGGGTTCGACCTGTGGCTGCACGACCGGCTGGCCGAGATGCGGGTCACCGCCGAGGGCTACGGGCTGATCGCGGCGCTTCTCGCCGAGATCGCCTCCGAGGTCTGCGGCGGCCGGATCCTCTTCGTCATGGAAGGCGGCTACAGCGCCGAGGGTATCCGCGAGTGCGGCATGAAGGTGATGGAGTCGCTCTGCCGCCCCTCGCCGGCCGTTCTGGACAGACTTTACCGGATCACGGCCGAAAACCCCGAACGGCTGCCGGCGCTGAAAAAGGCGATTCAGATCCACCGTAAATACTGGCCGATACTGAAATAACGAATACCCGCAGATGTCACCTTGCAGGTGACATCTGACAGAAAATTGCCAGAGTCGCTTCGACAGGAAATATCCGGCCGGCCGTGTTGTCACAAGGCGTTGCGGGCGCGGGCCAGAGTACAAGCAAAGCGATTTTTTTTGGCATGTATTTTGAAAACGATATAAGAACGATTCAACGATTTAAGGCATCTGAGAAATTCAATTATAAAATCCCCCTGGCCCCCTTTGGCAAAGGGGGGATGCGTACGGTTCTCACCCCCCCACCCGACCCGTCCTTGAGGGGGAGCTGGAGAGAGAGGCGATAGGCAGAGAGTTGGGATAAATGGGTCAACAGCGCTCCTTACAATTTTGAGAAGGCTCTTGATATGGCCTCTAACGTGGATGCCAAGGTGAAGATATCCTCCAATTCTCCCCGCGGGACGGAGCCGGTGGATATTGCCGCCACGCGCAAGGCGACCTATTCCCGGCTCTTTCGTAAATTCGTCTGGTTGACGCTGCTCTGCTCAGTCGTCCCGCTGCTGCTGGTGGGGTGGGGGATCAACCTGCACTACACCCGCTTTGCACGCCAACGGATGCTCAACTACTTCGAAACCCAGGTCGATTACCACCGCAAGATCATCGAGATGTTTCTGAACGAGCACAGCTCCAAGCTCCAGATTATCGCCCGCACCCACACCCGGGATCAACTCGCCCGCATCGAAAACCTCCAGGAGGCCTTCAACGCGCTCAATCGCGAGATGCTGGCCGTGACGGACCTGGGGCTGATCGACGCCACGGGCAATCATTTGGCCTACGTCGGACCCTACGACCTGATGTCCCGCAACTATTCCCGGGAGCCCTGGTTCAAAGAGGTGATGGAAAAGGGCCTTTTCATCAGCGACATGTTCATGGGGTTCCGCAAGGAGCCGCACTTCATCATCGCCGTGACCCAATTCAAGAACGGCGAGAAATGGATCCTGCGCACCACCATCCACACCGACTCCTTCCGGGCGCTGGTGGAAAATGTGCGCATCGGGCGGACCGGGCAGGTCTACCTGCTGAACCAGGAGGGAGTTTTTCAGACCAGCCCGCGTTCGAGCGGCGCCATCATGGAAAAATCTTCCTTTCCCATGGAGTCGTTCCATGAAGGGATCCTCATCCGGACGCTGGAAGGGCTTAAGGACGACCAGGGCCGGGAAAAGCCGCGCCAGATCGCCTGCCAGGTCTGGCTGAAGGACCCGCGCTGGCTGCTCGTGGTCAAGCAGGACTACGCCGAAGCCTTTGACGATGTGAACTACGCCAACACCTGGACCCTGGTCTTCCTGCATGTCAGTGCCCTGAGCATCCTGGTGGCCTCGATCCTGATTACGCGCCACATGATCACCATCATCAAACGCCGGGACGCCCAGGCCGACCAGCTGAACGAGCAGGTCCTGCAGGCCGGAAAGCTGGCCTCGATCGGCGAGCTCTCGGCCGGGGTGGCCCACGAGATCAACAACCCCCTCGCCATCATCCTCACCGAACGCCAGCTGCTCCTCGATGCCGCCAAGCACCTGTCGTTGGCAGGGCCCGAATTCCGCGAGCAGCTGGACGACTCGTTGAACCAGATCGATGTACAGGTCCAGCGCTGCAAGCGTATCACCCAAAATCTCCTGCGCTTCTCGCGCCGCACCGAGTCGTTGATTGAAAGGGTCGACCTGAACGCCTTCATTCGTGAAGTGGTGGAACTAATGGACCGGGAGGCCCGCTCGAGCGGGATCAAATTCTTCACGGAGCTCGACCCGAAGCTCCCACCCCTGCTCTCCGACCCCTCCCAGCTCCAGCAGGTCTTCCTCAACCTGATCACCAATGCCATCGACGCCCACGACGGCAAGCCCTATGGCTCGATCCGGCTGAACACCCATGCCGACGAGGGGCTTCAGCAGGTGCGCGTCACAGTGGCCGACTCCGGCGCAGGGATCTCGCCCGAGCATCTGTCGCGCATCTTCGATCCGTTCTTCACCACCAAGACCGTGGGCACGGGCACGGGGCTGGGACTCTCCATCTGCTACAGCATCGTTAAGCGGCTGGGGGGCAGCATCTCCGTTCAAAGCGAGAAGGGCAAGGGCACCGAGTTCGGCATCGTGCTGCCCTACACCCCCCCGCCGGAGCTGCGGGAGAGCATTGCCGAAACCACCGCCCGCGCAAAAAGGGCGTGAAAGGAGACATGCCATGGCCGGAACCCGGGTGCTGCTGGTCG
>JBFYWX010000084.1:0-5908 GCA_041310825.1 Desulfobacteraceae bacterium
GCGGCGATCTTGAGGGCGTCACCCGGCAAAAACGGGAGCACCCCCAAGGCGAGCGCCTTGTCCCACGGCATGCCGGTGACGAGCTTCAGCCAGGGCACGCCGCAGGCATAGAGCAGGAGCGCGCCGGTCACCATGGCTGCGACATCCCGTAGGATCACAGCCGACCGCCGCTCGGTCAACCGGCCGATCAGGAAGACCACCGGGAGATAGCCCAGGAGAAACCCGCCGGTCGGTCCCAGGATGCGGCCGACCCCGCCGGTGCCGCCGGCAAAGACCGGCAGCCCGACGATACCGGCCAAAAGGTACACCGCCACACTCGCAAGACCCCAGCGGCTGCAGAGCAAGAGTCCGGCCAGGAAGACGAACATGTTCTGGAGCACGATCGGCACAGGCCCCACCGGAACGGCCATGTAGGCGCCCGCCGCCGTCAGCGCCGCGAAGAGCGAGGCCAGCACCATGGGCCTGAGGGAGCCGGCATCAAGAACCTGAGTTGAACCGGGATGATCCATATTCATTAATCCGTTTCACTCCCCTTTCCTCGCCCCGGGCGGGAGAGGGCCAGGGTGAGGGGGACTGCAGGGGTCTGTCGGGACCCGGGGCCGGTTGAGCCCGTTGCGGGTCCTTGAAGGCGCCCGGCGGCCGTTTATCCGGCCAGGAAACAGTCCCCGTAGATGATCCGGCGCTTCGACCCGTCAGCCGCCTGGAGGATCAAGGCACCGTCCGCATCCACATCGAGCGCCACTCCCCGCAGCTCCTCCCGGCCCGCCGCGATCCGCACCGGCCGGCCGAGCGTGACCTGATAACGCCTCCAGGCGGGGATGACCCCATCCCAGTCGCCGGCCGAAAGGCCCTCCTCGAACTCATCGAGGAACCGGCTCAGAAGCTCCCGGCGGTTCACCTTCCGGCCCAACAGAGTCTTCATGGAGGTGGCCGGCGGGTCGACGGCCGGCAGCCGGTTGTTCACATTGACCCCGATGCCGATCGTGATGAAGGCGACCCGCTCGCTCTCGGCCTCCATCTCGGAGAGAAGCCCGCAGAGCTTGCACCCCCCGACCAGGATGTCATTCGGCCACTTGAGGCCCGCCGCGATACCGTAGCCGGTTCTCAACAACCGGGCGAGGGTGGCGGAGGCGAGAAAGCTTACCCGCGGGCTCAAGGCAACGGGGATCTCGGGCCTTGCCACTAGCGTAAAATAGAGCCCGCCCGCCGTGGAATACCAGACGCGCCGCAGCCGCCCCCGGCCCGCGCTCTGGCGCTCGGCCGTCACCACTGTGAAGTCCGGGCAGCCCTTGCGGGCCAGCTCCCGGGCGACGTCCATGGTGGAGCCGGTCTGGGGCAGATGCACGACCCGCTCAGCGCGCCCCGGGAACTCCCACGAATGGAGCACATCGGGGCTGGCCGCCAGGCGGTAACCCCGGGCCCCGGCCCGGATGTCGTAGCCCAGGGCCTGGAGCGAGCGGATCTGCTTCCAGACCGCCACACGCGAGATGCCCAGCCGCGCGCTGACCACGCTGCCGGAAACAACCCCGTTGGATGCCCGGAGCAACTGGAGAATGGCCGCTTTCATTCAGCAGCCTGCAAGACCGAATTGGCACTCATGCCCATTGGCCCCATGCGGTTTTGTAACAACCGCTTCCAAGTAACTTCGAGCTTTATGTATTTATTTCAAGTAGATATATTTTTGGTTGTTTTCACGACCGCAACCGTAAAAGGGCAAGTTAATTGCTGATAAATCCCCGCCGCGGCGGGGTAAGACGCTATTAAGGTTGCTGCGCTTTCGATTCGGCCTGCGCCTTGCCCGCAACCGTGATCCGAGGTTGTGAAACCACTTCTAGTGGTTGCCGCCCGCCGCCGGTGCCGTGTCAGGCTTCCGCCACCGGGATCAGACCCCGGTACACCGACCCCTCGTGGCCGTCGATGCCGATAGGGTCCCCGGAGACGAGCACCGTGTCATTGAAGACGCAGCGTCTCGCTTTCTCGTCGCACACCATCTCCTCGCACCCGACGACGCAGGTCTTGCCCAGGCGGTGCGCCACGACCGCCGCATGCGAGGTCAACCCGCCGCGGCCGGTCAGAAGTCCGTCGGCCGCGTGGATCTCGTTGATGTCATCCGGCACGGTGTCGGCACGTGCAAGGATCAAGCGGGTTTCGGGCTCGCGCAACCGCCAGGCGGAGATCTCCTCCAGACTGAACACGAGCCGCCCGCTCATCGCACCGCCGCTCACCCCGATGCCGTGCCCGAGCAGCCGGTCGCGGAGGGTGCCTTCATGTGCGAATTTGAGGACTTTTTTGCTCTCCCGCATCGCCATGTCCCGGGTCTGGAGCACATAGAGATCGTCGGCCTGCGGGCTCTCGAAGGTGAACTCGATCTCCTGCGGGCTCCAGCCGTGTACCTCGATCAGGGTGCGGGCCACCTCTTTGAGAGCGCGGTAGATCTCCGGGAAATGGGTCTCCAGGGTGACGTCGGTGTCGCGCAACTCGATGTCCTGCTGGAAGACGGAAATGGGCATGGTCTTGACCAGGCCGGAGACCACATCTTCCCCCTGGTTGGCGGTGGTGAAGTCGCCCCAGAGCCGCAGGACCTCCCCGGACCAGCGCGGGTTGTGGGTGAAGATCACCCCCGTGCCGGCGAGCGGCGAGCGGTTGCCGTAGACCATGGCCTGGATGGCGACGGCCGTGCCCCAGTCGTCCGAAATCCCCATGATGCGCCGGTAGGCCTGGGCCTTCGGGGATTCCCACGACGCGATCACGGTGCGGATCGCGAGATAGAGCTGCTCGTGGGGGGCGTCCACGATCTCGATCCCGGCATCTTGAATCATGCGCTTGTAGGCGAGCGCCACCTCCCGCATCTGCTCGCCGCTGAACAGCCGCTTCAAGGGCAGACCTAGCCGGTGCTTGTGCGCGGCGATCAGGGCGTCGAAGTCATCCCGCGTCAACCCATAGAGCATCCCGTAGCTTTGCAGGAAACGCCGGTAGTTGTCCCAGACGAACCAGGGATTGCCCGTGCGCGCCGCCATGCCGGCGGTGATGTCCGGGTTGTTGCCGACGTTGAGAAGGGTGTCCATCATGCCGGGCTGGGAGATGGAGGAGCCGCTGCGGACCGAGAGCAGCAGCGGGTTGGCGGGGTCCCCGAACCGCTTGCCGCTGACCGCCTCCAGCCGCGCGAGGTGGCGGTTGATCTGTTCGGTGAAATGCCGCTCGGCCGGCGGGTAGTTTGCGATCACCTCGCGGCAGCGGAAGACCTCCGTCGTGATGATGAAGCCGGGCGGCACGCGGAAACCCAGCGCCTTCAAGCGCACCAGGTTCAGGCCCTTCGTGCCCATAAGGATGAGCCCGGGTGCGGGCCGCGGCAGGGCGTCGATATCCACCATGGCGAAATGCGGGTCGTAGAGCAGGAGCTGGTGCATGTTCGCACGGGGCAGCTTTTCGGACTGCTGAAACAGGGTGCCGAGGATCCGGCCCAGGAAGCGATCGAGCTGCTGGAGCCCGAGGCAGAGGGCGATCTGGTCGCGGAAGAAAATCTCCGAGGACCGGTGCTGGAACCGCTCGCGGTCGTCCACCGGCCCGGAGGGGCGATATTTCGGCTGCAGGGCCTCCAGCGGCAACTGCGCCAGGATCCGGTTGAGGTTCGCGCCGTGCACGTTGTGGAACCCGTCGTTGATCACGTTCTGGACCGCCTGGACGAACCCCTTGAAAATATCCACATACTGCGTGAGCGTGACCCCGCGGATCTCCAGCGAATCGCCGAGAAACTCGAGCTGGCGCTCGAATTCGGCCGACGCCAGGCCGTCCAGCCGCAGGGCCCGGTCGAAGAGCTTGAGCACGTCGAAGACCTGGAAGAAGGTGGCCTTGGTGATCAGGCTGAGATCGATGTCGTGCACCAGGTTCTCGAAGAGCACGTTGACGAGCGCCTCGACCCGCAGCGACAGGCCGAGGCAGTCGAATTTCATCTCGTGGTAGCTGCCGTACATCGAGGGGATGTCGATCGTGATGTGGCGCTTCTGGTAGATGTCTTCGCGGACCTCGAAGACCGTGGCGGAGAGGATGGTAGCCTTGAGGGTCTCCAGATAGTCGAGCAGCAGCCCCAGACGGCGTTTCGGGTCCGGCTCGGCCAGGGCCTGCTCGAGCCGCCCCAGCTCCGGCATCCCCTCGGGCCGGATCTGCGCCAGATAGTGCTCGACGTCCACAAAGCTGAGGTTGTATTTCTGGTACAACAGCTTGTAAAACTCGATCGTCGAGGCCGCCCGCTCGAAGTCCGTTTCCGTCGCCCCGGGAACGTAGCCGAGCAGCGGCCGCAGCCCCTCGGGCGCCATGGTGAGAAAGTCCTCCGGGATGCGCAGCCCCTTGCGCGCGAAAGCCTGCATGAGCCGATGCAGTCCGTCGACAAATGGCCCGCGGGAGTCGATCCGCGCGAAGATGGCCGGCGGCAGGTACTTCTCCAGGAGGCTTTTGTCGCGTGTTTTCCAGAACTCGAACACCGCCTCGGCGAACGCGATGATCTGGTTGTTGCTTTCGACGTGGCTCTGCTTGCGCATGAAATGCACCAGAGGGTCCCGGCGCTGCGAGAGCTCATCCATGCGGGTGGAGACATCGCGCAGCCGCCCCTCGGCGCCGATGTCGTTAAAAAAAACAGGCAGCAGCCGACACAGCTGCTTGACCAGGTGGTAGACCGGGCCGACCGGGGCGTTCAGCAGGGCCGTGACGTCCCGCGGGAACAGATCGATGTCCCGGATCAGCACCCCGCTCAGGGACAAATGGATGATCAGGGCCGAGAGCAGGCGCATCGACCGCTTCGGGTTCGGCTTGATCAGGTCGAGCCAGGCGCGGATGTTGAGGACATGGGCGGGGTTGACCTGGATCTGCCACTGGTCGTCGATGCCTCGGACCATCGGCGCCTGGAACCCGAAGTCGATCAGGCGGTCGATGAAAAAATTGACGAGGTCGATGTCATCGGTCGCATGGACCCCCGTACCCATGTTCAGCGTGCAATGCAGGGCGGTCGCCGGGTAGGCGTGGGACTGCTGCTTCAGAATGGCGAAGGTCTTGCGGATGAGCTTTTCGATCTTGCGGTAGTTTTCGTTGACGATGATCCAGGTGACGGTCTGGTTGATGTCCCGCAGGGTCTCCTCGTGGATGAAGCTCAGCCCGGAGATGTTCATGCTCCGGAAAAGCAGGATAAGCTTCAGGTGGTGTCCCCGCCCCTCTCCGCCCCCGGCCTGCATCAAGGTCTGCGGCAGCCCCCGGTAGGCTTCGGTGAAATGCCTAAAATCGGGCAGCTGAAGCAGCTTCTCCGCGGCGGCCCGGGCTCCCGGCGCAAACGCCTGCAGGGCCTCCGCCAAGTCCTGCCGCCACCCACGGATGGAGGCATGCGCGACCGGCTCGAAGAGCGAAACGCTGCAGTTCGCCACACAAGCATCGGCGGCCTCGCGGGCAAACCACTCCCCTGGGTCCCCCTCGCCCAGCCAATAAGCGTAGGTCTCCTCCAGGATGGCGGCCAGCAGCCGGTTGAGGGATTCGAGGTCGCCGCCGTCCGGGGGCTCGCGCTGGAGGAATTCGGCGGCCACCCGCTTGAAGGGGTAGTAGCTGCGCACAACCCATTGAAAGCGCCCGGCCGGCAGGGCGCGCAGGGTGTCGAAGGCCTCGACCACGACGGGCCGGAACCGCGGGAACTCCGCGCCGGCCTCGGTGATGATCTTCTGAAGGTAAAGGAGGATCCCGTCGATGCCGTCGGATTGGACTTCATCGACCTTGGCGGCCCCCGCGGCGTGGAAGAGAATGCCCAGCATGACCCGGACCGCCTCCGGCCCGCGGGGGTGTTCGCGAAAGAGATGAAAATAGTCCAGGGAGTACTTTCGGCCTTCGGTCGCGACGAACCGGCAATTCATGTAGGGGTGGGAGAGCTCCCGCA
>JBFYWX010000106.1:0-13906 GCA_041310825.1 Desulfobacteraceae bacterium
TCCACTTTTTCGGCAACCCGTCAGGGCGGGTGATGCTGACCACCCTGGTCGGCGGCATCCTCCTGGTCCTGACCACCGGCAGCCTGCTCGCCGTCCACCAGGACCACTACGTGCTCTTCGACAAGCGCTTTTCGACCGGCGGGATGCTGGGGCTGCCGCTCAAGGCCTTTCTGGTGGCCTACACCAATCCCACGGGCGGCATGATCATCTTGGTGCTGCTCTGGCTGATCGGGTTCATCCTGGCGACCGGGGTCTCGATCCTGGCCTTTCTGCGTCGCGGCGGCGGCTGGGTCGGCGCGGGCTACGACCGCCTGCTGACTCGCTACCTCAAGTCGAAAGAGCGCCGGCTACGCGCGAAGCGGCTGGCCGAGGCGGAGCCCGATAAGCGCCTGGCGCGCACGCGGCAGATCAAGATCCAGGCGGCGCCCAAACCGCTCAAAACCGTGCCGCCGCCCAAGCAGGAGCTGTTCGAATTCATGCAGACCGGCAAGGGGTTCCACCTGCCGCCCTTCAGCCTGCTCGAGGAGCCGGAGCCGCGCCCGGCGGCCCAGGACGAGGAGAGTCTGCGGATGCACTCGCAGCTGCTCGAAAAAAAGCTCGAGGACTACGGGGTCAAGGGCAAGGTGGTGGCCGTCTCGCCGGGCCCGGTGGTCACCACCTTCGAGTACGAACCGGCGCCGGGGGTCAAGATCAACAAGGTGGCGAACCTCGCCGACGATCTCGCGCTCGCCCTGCGCGCGGCTAGCATCCGCATTGTGGCGCCGATACCGGGCAAGGCCGCGATCGGCATCGAGGTGCCCAATCTCGCGCGCGACGTCGTGAAGTTCAAGGAAGTCGTGGCCTCGGCCGCGTTCGAGAAAACGAAGTCCAAGCTCACGCTTTGCCTCGGCCGGGACATCGTCGGCACCCCTGTCGTGGCGGAGCTCGACAAGATGCCCCACCTTCTGATCGCCGGCGCAACCGGCAGTGGCAAGAGCGTGGCGCTGAACGCGATGATCTGCAGCCTGCTCTACAAGGCGCGGCCCGAGGAGGTGAAGATCATCATGGTGGACCCCAAGCGCATCGAGCTTTCCAACTACGACGGGATTCCGCACCTGATCACCCCGGTCGTGACCGATGCCAAAAAGGCCACCCATGCGCTTTTCTGGGCCGTGCGCGAGATGGAGCGGCGCTACGAGAGGCTTTCGGAGAAAAAGGCCCGCAACATCAAGCAGTACAATCAGAAGATCGACACCGAGAAGCCGCCGGCCGGCGAGGCCGTGGAGAAGCTGCCCTACATCGTGATCATCATCGATGAGCTGGCGGATCTGATGATGGTCGCCTCGCGCGACGTCGAGGTGGCGCTGACGCGGCTGGCGCAGATGGCGCGCGCTGCTGGGATCCATCTTATTCTGGCGACCCAGCGGCCGTCGGTGGACGTCCTGACCGGGATCATCAAGGCCAACTTCCCCACCCGGCTCACCTTCCAAGTCTCCTCGAAGACCGACTCCCGCACGATCATCGACGCCAACGGGGCCGAGAACCTGCTCGGCAACGGCGACATGCTCTTTCTGCCCCCGGGCACCGGCAAGCTGCAGCGGATCCACGGCGCCTTTATTTCGGAGGAGGAACTGGTCCGGATCATCGATTTTCTGAAGAAGCAGGAGACCCCCGCGTACGACCAGCAGGTGACCGAAGCCCCGCCGGCGGCGGCCGCGGGCCCCGAGGAGAGCGAGGACTACGACGAGCGCTACGACGACGCGGTGGAGCTTGTGGCGCGCACCCGCCAGGCCTCCATCTCCATGGTCCAGCGGCACCTGCGCATCGGCTACAACCGCGCGGCCCGCATCATCGAAAAGATGGAGCGGGAAGGGGTCGTGGGCCCCTCGGACGGCGTCAAGCCGCGTGAGGTCCTGGTGAGCAGCTTCGAGCGCAAGGACCCGGCCGCCAATCGGTCCCGCAACGCGAAGCCGGAGGGATGAGAGGGGAAAAAGGTTCCGGGTTCACGGTTCAACGGTTCACGGTTTTGACCGGTTCAGATAAGAGGGGTTAGGAGATGCATCCGAAGAACTCGAACGATGTTGTGCGGCTTTCCTCGACCCCTCGGCCCCTCGGACCCTTGAACCCCGTGTGGGACATGCTTCCGAAACCCGCCTCGACCGGCGGCAACGCGTTTTATGCCGATTCCCGCTTGAGACGCCACCATGCCCCCTGATCTCGATCTCATCCGGAGCGTCAAGGGGTTTCTCGATGAAGAGGAGGGGTGGCAGCTCTACCGGCTGGCGCTGGAGGCGTCCGCCCGGGGGCCCTGCCTTGAGATCGGCAGCTACTGCGGAAAATCTGCGCTGTGGCTCGGGGCCGCCTGCCGCGAGCGGAAGCAAGTGCTCTTCTCCGTCGACCACCACCGCGGCTCCGAGGAGCAGCAGCCCGGGGAGGAGTACTTCGATCCGGCGCTCTTCGACCCGCGGGCCGGGCGGGTGGACACCTGGCCCTGGTTCCGGCAGACCCTCGAGCGCGCAGGGCTCGAGGAGACGGTTGTGCCCGTCGTCTGCCGGTCGGCTCTCGCAGCCCGCGTCTGGAAAACCCCCGTGAGCCTGGTCTTCATCGACGGCGGCCATGCGTTCGGCACCGTCATGGCCGACTACCGCGGCTGGTCGCCCCATCTCCTCCCCGGCGGGCTGCTGCTGTTCCACGATGTGTTCGGAGACCCGTCCCAGGGCGGCCAGGCTCCCTATGAGGTCTGCCGCCGCGCCCTCGCATCGGGCCGGTTCGCGCCCCATTCCACCGTCGCCAGCCTCAGGGCCCTGCGCCGGGTATCGGCTGATTAATCCCCGGCCCGACTACCGCAAACTGAAAAGCCGACCCCGAATTCATTTCAACCGTTGAACCGTGAACCCGGAACCGGTTATCTCCATCCCCCCCTCACCTTTTTCTCAGGTACACCACCAGGCTTTTGCCGAGGGGCGGGTTCAGCAGCCGCTCGATGAACCGCGTCGGGCGCGGTTTCCGCATCAGCTCCCAGGTGAGAAACCGGTGATAGAGGGTCGCCAGCCGTTCCCCCCCGGGCAGGACCCGTGCCAGGCACTTCAACCACCAGAACGGGGTGTGCAGGCTGTGGGCATGGTGGGTGTGCCAGCGGCGGACACCGGGGCGCTCGATCAGGGCGAGCAGCTCCGGGGGCTTGAAGATCCGGACATGGCCGCCGGGGGTGCCGGCATAATCCCGCGAGAGCGCCCAGCACAGGCGTTCGGGCCAGCGGCGGGGTACGCTGACGATGAGATGCCCGCCCGGTTTGAGCACCCGTATCATCTCCGTGACGGCCCGGGCGGGGCTTTCGATATGCTCGAGCACCTCCGAGCAGACCACCGCGTCGAAGCCTTCCGCCCCAAAGGGCAGCTGCATCCCGTCGGCCGCGCACAGATGCCAGCGTCCGCCCCCGTGCGCGCCTAAACGGTCGTGGAGCACCAGCCGTTTCCGGGCGGCGGCGAGTTCGGCCGGCGCTGCGTCCACGCCGACCGTCACCGTCCGGGGCAGCATGTAGGCGGCGCTCACGTGGCGGCCGCTGCCGCAGCCGACGTCCAGCACGCGGCTGCCCGGCGGCAGCTCAAGCCGCGCGAAGTCGACGGTGTGCATCCAATGCCTCGCGATACGCCGACACCGTGCGTTCGGCCGCCAGCCGCCAGTGGAAGTGGCGGTGCACCCGGGCCCACCCCGACCGGCCGAGCCGGCCGGCGAGGTCAGGGTCGTCGAGCAGCCGCAGAATGGCCGCCGCCAGGGCCGTCGGGTCGGCCGGCGGCACCAGCAGACCCGCGTCGCCGACCACCTCGGGCAGCGCGCCGCCGGTGGTGCTGACCACGGGCACGGCGCAGGCCATCGCCTCACCGGCCGGAAGCCCGAAACCCTCGTACACCGAGGCAACGACGGCGACCGACGCCCGAGCATAGTGGCGGACGAATTCCGTGTCGGTGATCCGGCCGGTGAACTCCACGATGGGGCCGATGCCGAGTGCGCCTACCAACCGCTCCACCGTGCCTCCGGGGCGGGGGGCCCCGATCACCACCAGCCGGGTGCCGCGGTGGCGCTGGCGGATGGCGGGCAGGGCCTGCAGCAGGTGGGTGAGCCCCTTGAGAGGCATGTCGGCGCTGTTGGTGACGATGATCCGGCCGGGCTCGCGGGGGATGCCCGGCAGCGGGTGGAAGAGCTCCGTGTCGATTCCGTTGGGGACGACCCGAAAGCGCTCCTGCGGTATGCCGAAGTCGCGGCTGATGTCCCGCCGGGCGCACGCCGACACGGTGATAATAGGGGTCACAGCGCGTGCCACCCGTTTTTGCATGCCGATGAAGGAGTACCAGCGCCACTGTTTCAGCTTGCCCAGCACGCTCGTTTGCTCGCGCACGGCCATGCGGCGGTCGATGGTCACGGGGTGGTGGATCGTGGCCAGGGTGGGCAGCTGCCGGCTGAGGGCCGCGACGCCGTAGGAGAGGCTCTGGTTGTCGTGCAGGACATCGAAGTCCTGCGGTTCCCGGCGGAAGAAGCGCAGCGCCCGCAGCCCGAAGGTGAAAGGTTCGGGAAAACCCATGCTGAAGACCCCCAGCCATTCGATGACGTTGATGGGGTCGGCCAGCTCGCGCAGGCGGGGCAGGCGGAAGGGGTCGGCGGGGTTGTAGAGGTCCAGCCCGGGGAGCATGACGCGGCGGACGCCGGGAGCCAGGGGAAGTTCCGGTGGCCCGCAGAGAACGGTCACGCGGTGGCCCAGATCCCGCAGCGCGCGGCTCAAGTTGCGGACATACACGCCCTGGCCCCCGCAATGCGGGTTGCTGCGATAGCTCAACAGGCAGATGCGCAGGGCGCCGGGCGGCAGTTCGGCGGCCGGCGGCGCATCGGAGTCTCTGATCCGTGGCGCCGGTCCCGGTTCCAGGGGCCGGTAGCGGCGTGGGGACGCCATGCGACATCTCCTTTTATTCCCGCCCGACACGCAGAAGGCAAATGGATGTGAGTTTTTCGTGCCACCTCGGTCAGAGCGCGAAGGCACCCTTAACGGGCGCGGGCGTCACGCGTCAAGGGTTTTCTCGTAAATCCCTGCGGGGGGCAAAGGGGTAAAGTTTCCCCCCACCCCGGCCGATAATCAGAGGGAACGGCCGCAGCGGCAGTGCGGCGCGCTTCTTCATTCCATTCCGCGGGGGGCGGGTCCATTCATGCAGTCTATCTTGCGGCCGGTCCAGGCGCCGGTCTCCGGTCTACGAGCGCGATGAATCCGGGTTCGCCGGCCACACTCCTGGTCGTCGACGACGAGGAGAGCATCCTCCAGGTCGTCGCCGAATACTTTCGCCGCCGCGGCTACTGCGTCCTCACCGCGCAGAGGGGGAGCCAGGCCCTTGAGTTGGTGCGCCAGGAGCCGATCGATTGCTGCTTCACCGACATCAACATGCCCGGGATGAACGGCCTGGATCTGGTTGAGCACATCCACGCGATCGACAGCACCCTGCCCGTGATCGTGATGACGGGCTACCCCTCCCTGGAGACCTCCATCCGGACTTTGAAACAGGGCGTGGTCGATTTTCTGATCAAGCCGGTGAACCTCAAGCACATGGAGCTCAGTTTCCAGCGGGTTCAGCGCCAGCGGGTGATCTTTGCGGAGAACCTGGTGCTCAAGCAGGAGGTGAAGGGCAAGGAGCGGCTGGAGGTGCTGAACCGGGAGCTGCTCGCGAAGATCGATGAGCTCGGCACCTTGAACCGGATCATGGGCAGCTTCGCCGCCACCAGCTCGACCCCGCACGCGTTTCAACAGGCGGTGGAGACCGCCATTGAGGTGGTCCAGGCCGATCTCGCGCACTTTTCATTTTCGATGGGTCGGAACACCCGCCCGCCCTGGTGGCATCCGCGGCGCGGGCGGCCGGCGCCGAGAGGGACAGCACCGTGCGCGCTGCGGCCGTGCCGAATGGTCTCGTGTTGAACGTCCGGGCGGACGGGCTGCCGCTTTTGGTGAACGGGGGCAACGGGGCCGGAGGGCTTCCGGCCGGGATCACCTCCTGGATGGGGGTCCCCGTGAAGATCCGCGGCAGGGTGTTCGGCGCGCTGACGGCGGCGGCGACGAACGGCCGGGCGCCCTTCACCGAAAAGGAACTCTATTACCTGGCCTTCACCACCCAAAGCGCCGCCGGCCAGATCGAGACGCTCGCGGTCTACGAGAACATCTACGAAAACCTCTTTGCCACCCTTTACGGGTTTGTGAACGCCCTGGAGGCCCGCGACCTTTATACGCGTCAGCACTCGACCCGGGTCACCCAGATCGCGCTCGCACTGGGCAGAAGCCTTGGCTGCAGCTCCGAGGATCTCACGGTGATTGAGTTTGCCGGCCCGCTGCACGATATCGGCAAGATCGGCATCCGCGACGAGATTCTGCTCAAGCCCGGGCGGTTGACGGACGAGGAATACGCAAAAATCAAGGAGCACCCGGTGATCGGCGCGAACATGCTCAACCAGCTCGGCCTGTGGGACTGCGAGCGGCGGATCATCCGCGCCCATCATGAACGCTTCGACGGGACCGGATACCCCGACGGGCTCTCCCGTGAGGAGATCCCTTTTCTCGCCCGGATTCTGGCGGTGGCCGACGCCTATGATGCGATGGCCTCCGACCGTGCCTACCGCCGCAAAATGGAGGAGCGGGCGATCCTGGAGATTCTCGAGCAGGGCGCCGGGACCCAGTTCGACCCGCGGGTGGTCGCGGCCTTTGGCGACATGCATCGGGCCGGCACCATCGCCCCCGCCGTGGAGTCGGCCTGAGCCCCTGACCTCCTGCCACCGTCCGCGCACGGTGGGGTTTTGCCGGATCCGTTAGCCCCGGCGGTGGAGGAGGCGGCGGTTTCGGTCCGCGCCAGGGTCGGCTGCGCCGCATCAAAGAGGGGGCTTTCAGATTTGGGAAAGGGCGGTCTCGACCCCTCAGCCGTCGAGCAAACCGGGCATCACTCCACACCCACTGCGTTATCCCGGATGGCCGTTCCGATTTTGTTCGCCACGGCAATTCCGTAGCTGCCCGTCGCCTTTTTGGGAAGGCTGAAAATGATGTGCCCCTCGTTCGTCGCTGGATCCATTTCCCAGGCGATCACTTTGCATTTTATGCGCTTGCCGGAAGCATCCACCAGTGACACCTTGCCCTTTTTAGTTCCAAAGAAGCGCCCGGATAGGGAGATTTGACTCCCAACGGACCCCGCTGGCGGGGTGATTGAACTTATCTCGGGAGCGTTGACCGTGTAGCAGGAAGAAATCACGACGGGCGGCGCCCCTTTTGGCTCCTTGGGGACCAGGGTGACATCGTATGCGCCGGGTGCCATCGGTTTTTTCAAAACCCAGCGCACGGCGAGGTCGTCCCACGCCAGGGTCTTGCATTTGGCCTTTCCGACATAGAGCGTGCCCGGTGCGGTACCGAACCCGGAGCCGGTCAGTACGGACTCGGTTCCGATCGAGGCCCCAGCGGGGGTCAACTGATCCGTTGTGCCGGTTCCGGTGCCGCTCAGCGCAATCATGTAGGTCGGCATCACGGGATCATCGGAAAGGATCGTCGCAAAGGCGGTGCGCGCACTCAACGCCATCGGGGTAAAGACGATGTCGAACGTACAGGACTGCGATGCGGGGAGGGTTCCGCTGCAGTAATCGTTGCAAATCGTGAAATCGCCGGCGTCGGTGCCGGTGAACTCGATGCCGGAGATGGTTCTGGCCGCATTCCCGCTGTTGAAGACCGTTATCCGCCGCGCTTTCGACGAGGCCCCGACGGCTGCCGGATCGAAGTCGGCTGTCGTCGGCGAGGGGAGGACGGCCGGCCCTCCCACGCGGAAGACGCCGCCGCCCTGGGTGGCGGCGTACACGACCCCGTCGGCAACGGCGAGATTCTGAACCGCCCGCACCGCGAGTCCGCTCATGGCGTTATCGGGGTGAGGGGACCAGCTGCTTCCGCCGTCGGTGGATTGGTAGACGCCGGAATAATAGTCCGAGGCGTATAGCGTCTCGCCCCCGGCCGGCTCGAAGGCCAGGGCCGTGATGAGTGGGTTCGCATGTTTCAGGCCCGTGTTGTAGGGGCCTCCCGTCCACGACGCACCGCCGTCGGAGCTCTTCCAGATGCCGACATCTTTCTGGGCGGCGACGATCCGAAGCGTGTCCGCCGGGTCGACCGCCAAGGCCATAATGACCCGGTTGCCGAGGGAGCTGAAAAAGGCCCAGCTTTTCCCCCCGTTGGTTGTTTTGTAGATCCCCTTGGAGGTGGCGGCCCAGACGACGTCCGCGTTGGCCGGGGCCACGACCAGCTGGAAGATGTTCCGGCCGTTGAGTGCGGTGGTCGGCGCCGAGAAGTCGGCTCCGCCGTTCGTGGATTTGTAAAGCACGTTGCCGTAAGGAACAGAGGAGTAAATGGTCAGGCGATCCTTTGCCAGGCCGGCATAGACGACGGAGGGGGTCGACGGCGCGAACGCCAAGGCCTTGAACCCCGCGCGCCGGTCAACCATCGCGGCGTTCCCATCGGGATGGCGGAAGACGTTCACAAACGATCCGCCCCCGTTCGTGCTGCGCATGATGCATCCTTGGTGCTCATCCGCCACCAGGATTTTGCCGGAATCCCCCGGCATCGCCGCGATGGCATACCACTCGGCAAAGTTGGCGTCGCCGGTTCCGATGCCGATCCAGTCGATGCCGTAGTTGTCGCTTTTGTAGGGACCGCTCCGGCCGATGGCATATACCGAAGCGCCGGATGCCCCGGCAACCTGCACGGCGTGGATCTCGGCCCCGGAATAGCCCCGGCTCCAGTTTTCCCAGGTCTTGGCCCCGTCGGTGGAACGAAACACCCCGCCGCCGTAATTGTTGGCATAAAGGACATCCGGGTCATCGGGATCTACCGTCACGTCGATCGGCACCCCGGCACGGATTCCGGGCGGCCCCCACTCACGGTTGGAAGGTTTCGAATACCGTGTCCAGGTCGTCCCGCCGTTGCTGCTTCGGTAGAAGGCGGACGCGCTTCCGGCATAAACGATGTTCGGATGCGAGGGGCTGAAATTGACGGTTGTCATGATGTCGCCGTCGATGACCTTGGACCAGGATTTCCCCCCATTGGCGGTTTTAAAGAGGCCGCTTACGATATGGCCGTCATACTGTCCGGAGCAGGCATTGTTGCCCGTCGCCGCGAAGAGGACTTTGGGATCGGTCGGGTGCATCCGCAGGCCACCCACATAGAGATCGGTCAACCCTGAATTGACCGGGGACCAGCGCGCTCCCCCATCCGTGGTTTTGAGGACACCGACTCCTCCCGCGCCGCTGACACCGCCGGCGCAGTTGGAGTTGTAGGCTTCGCGGTCGAAGATGCCGGTGGAGAGGTACATCGTCTCCGGATGGGCCGGGTCGATGATCAGGTAGCGCGCCAGGTTGTCCCCGGTCCAGACGGCCGTCCAGCTGGCGCCCCCGTTCGTCGTTTTGTAGACGCGCCCCCGGACCCGATTGAACTCCCGGCCGACGAACATGGTGCCGAGCTCCACCTGCGCATAGACAATGTCGGAGTTGCCGGGCTGAATCGTGAAACCCCGAAACGTGATCCCATACCCCTCATCGGTGATGCCCACGTTCATGGCGGCCCAGTGCTCCCCTCCGTCCGTGCTCTTGAAGGCACCGAACGACCGATTGCCGGAAAACGTTCCCGCCCAGAGGATGTCCGGGTTGTTGGGATCCACGGTCAGGCAGAAGATGGGGTAGATATCACCGGTCGGCCCGCCCTTTACGGTGATGCCCGAGTTGACGGAGTTCCAGGAGTTTCCCGCATCCAGGCTGCGGATGACCCCGGCGAAGTTGTCGGTCACGTACATAATGTCCGGGTAGAACGGATGGATGCGGACATCGTAGCCGATCCCACCGACCGGTCCCCCTGTGCTCACCCAGGCCCCGGAAGCCGACACGGGAAACAGCACCAGACAAAAAGAGAACCGCCGTCCCGAACGCCGCAAACGACAAAACGCGTCTCATCTCGCCACCACCCTTTCCGGGTTCAGTGAATCTTCGAAATGTTAATCCGTCGATCCCAGTTCAAGCTCATCGTTTTTGATGGTCAGCAGCTCGCCCCATGTTTTGAAGGTTCTGCGGTAAATCAGCCGGGTGCGCACCCGGTAGGGGCCGCCGCCCTTCTCCGGAAGCCCGAAGATATAAGTCGAGCGGTCTGTCGCCTCGGCCGGTATCCGGTTGTCGGATGCGAGCACAGTCGGCCGCCAATAGGGAGCCGGATAGACCCGGCTGAACTGCCTTCCCATGCGCGGGTCGGCCGGGTACTCCACCAGGTCCACAAGGATTTTGGCAAACCCCCTGCCCGGGAGACCTGCGTAGCCGCCTTGCTCCGGCGAGCCCGTTCCAGCCCAATCAGGGACGCGGTCTCCCTCTATCAAGGGCAGGATCCGTCCGCTTGCGTCCAATGCCTGCACGAGGAGGATCATGTTGCGCATGGGGCTGCCGGTGGGCATGTGGTGGCCGCCGCCGACATTTTCGATGGAGACATGGACGTGCAGGTGATCCCCCGCAACGTGGGCGCGACTATTCAGGGCTACGGTGCCGCGCATGAAGGCGTCGTCGTTGAGCCCGAACTGCACGTGGGAGGAGAGCGTTGCCGGGTCACGCACCACGCCGCCTTCCTGCTCCGGGGCAAACCGCCGCGGACCTGCCGCGGGTTTCATATGACAGTCCTGGCAGTGGATGTTTCGTTTGGCATAGGAGCTGGCCGCCCACTCGGCAAACTCCGAATAGGCCAGCACGTCCCAGAACGTTCCATGGTGACATGGTGCGCAGTAGCGGCTGTCCTGGTACAGGGGGTGGTAGGCGTCGGGCCCGGCGATCACGTCGTCGAGCTGCCCGAAGAAGACATCCTCACCGTGCGCCGGGCGCAGGAAAGAGTAGGAGAGCACGCCGGGCCTGCCGCCGGTGGGGTCGACACGGGCATCCCGGATTTTGTGGCAGAAATCGCAGAAGACACCCTCCAACGCGACACCCTCGGAGGCCATGGGGTCCGTGCCGAAGGGGTTCGTCAGTGCTGCCGCCGGGATGTGACAGGTCGCGCAATTCCCCGTTGATCCGGGAAAATCCAGTACGTATCCCGGGCCGCCTGTAATCTGGCCCCCCTTGTGTTTTCCCGTGAAGACGGCGAGAAAAAGGGGGTTCGTCGCAGCACCCGCGTGGGCGCTCCTTTCCCATTCATCGACGATGTCGGCATGGCACGTGTCGCATGTCTTGCGGTCATGTTGAAGAGTTCCACTCCGCCTTGAAAAAGCGAAGTGATATTCCGGATGGTCGGACGGGGGCAGCGGTTTCAAGACGATGGGTAGTTTGTCTTTCCCTCCACGCGCCGCTCCCCGCCGTTCAAATAGCCTTCCTTCCAAGCGGTTATAAACCGACTCCGGGTGGAGCCCGCCATCGGAAGCTCGAACGCGCCGGTCGAGTCGGTCGAGGTGCTGATCGGGGTTGCCTGGTATCGAACTCGTGCAGCCGGAACGGGGCGGTCGCAAGAGTCGGTAACCACGCCCGTGACGATCGAAGGCGGAGTCGATCCCCCTGCAAGCAAAAACGGTAGCGATGGCAACAGCAGTAGGAAGAGAAGCCGTTTCAGGTTCACGGGCTGCTCCAGCGTGCAGGTGGGGGAGAGGTGAGGGGCTGGAAAAACCCCTGCCGTCGGCGGCCGAGGCAGTTTAGGTCACGGACGGCGCAGGCCCAGAAGGTTTGCACACTGGCAGCTTTTATTGCTAAAATGACCTTGGAAGTCAAGTAAAAACGGTGACGGTCAGGTTGCGCGGCGAAAGCCCGCCGGGCAGCAGGCGAGAGACGTTCGAAACCTCCCGCGCCAGGAAGGGACAATGGAGGGCGGCCTGAAATTTCTTTCAGCGGGCCCGCCGGCGCTCCAGCACAAAAGAAAAGCGGTCAACCTATTGAACGGGTTGACCGCCGGTGTTATGGGTGCTTGTTACAAACCTGCCACACACGCCGGTGTGGCGTATGTGGGCATCGTCTTACGGGTATTGCGGATTTGGTCGGGGCGAGTGGATTTGAACCACCGACCCCTTGAACCCCATTCAAGTGCGCTACCAGGCTGCGCCACGCCCCGACACTGGGGGGCATGTAGCACCTCGGCTGCGGCCTGTCAAGGAAGGATGATCGCATGGCGAATGCCCCGCCGGGTGGTACCGTCCACGGTCAGCGGCGTTTGCTGAAACCGCGGCGGCTGGCGCCGGGGGCGGTGATCGGTGTTGCCGCGCCGGCCGGTCCCTTCGAGCGGTCGGCGCTCGAAGGCGGTCAGCGGGTGCTGCGTGAGATGGGGTTCGAGGTGGTCGTGCCGCAGGCGGTGTTCGCGGCCTGCGGGTACCTGGCCGGGCCCGACGGGCAGCGCGCCGCTGTCTTCAACCGGCTGATCGCCGACCCGGATATCGACGCGGTCATCTGCGCGCGCGGCGGGTACGGCTGCCTGCGCGTTCTGCCGCATCTCGATTACGGTGCCATCGCGCGCGACCCCAAACCGGTCATCGGTTTCAGCGATGTGACCGCGCTGCTGTGGGCGCTCTATTCGCGCTGCGGGCTCATCGGGTTCCACGGGCCGCTGGTGACCACCCTGGCCGAGGCCGCCGAGGCCGACCGTCGTTGCCTCCGGAGTGCCCTGACGGTCGGGGACCGGCTGCTCCTCGGCTTCGAGGATGCCGTTGCCCTGCGGGAAGGGAAGGCCCGCGCCCCGCTGGCCGGCGGGAACCTGACGACCCTCTGCCATCTGCTCGGGACCGCCTACGCGCCGGTCTTCCGGGATCACATCGTCTTCCTCGAGGACCGTGGTGAGGCGCCCTACCGCATCGACCGCATGCTGACTCAGATGACAATGGCCGGCTGCTTCGAGGGTGTGCAGGGAATCGTTCTGGGTAGTTTCTCGGACTGCGGGGATGAGGCGGAGGTCCGGCGCGTGCTGGCGGGGGCGTTTGCCGATACGAGCGGGCCGATCTTGGCCGGGGTCGGCGTGGGCCACGGGGGGGCGAACGCCACGCTTCCCCTGGGGGCCGAGGTGCTCCTGGACGCCGGGGCGCGGAGCCTTGATTTTGAATGCCCCACGGCGGGGTGAATGCCGGCGCAGGTTGTGACGTCCGTTGTCCAGCCCCGTGCGCCTCGGGCAAAACCGCTCATGAGCTCAAAGTTACCACCCCCTGAAGAATCCATGCCCGCGGTCGAGCGGCTGATGCATAGCGCCCTGGCCAAGGGGGTGTTCCCGGGCGCGGTGTTGCTGGTGGACCGCGGGGGCGAGCTGCTGGCGCACGCGGCCTATGGCGTTGCCGACCGTTTCACCGGGCAGCCGGTCGTGATCGAGACGGTCTTCGACCTGGCCTCCCTCACCAAACCGCTCGCCACCGCCCTTGCCATCATGAGGCTGCACCAGCAGGGGCGGCTCGGGGTGGAGGAGCGCCTCGGTGCGGTGCTGCCGGCCTTCGAGGGTGGCGACAAACGCGGGGTCACGGTCGGCCAACTGCTCTCGCACACCGCAGGTCTGCCGGACTACCGGCCGTATTATTCAGAGCTCGCGACGCGCCCGGCCGCCGAGCGCCGGGGGGGATTGCGGGAACGGCTGGTCGCCGAGCCGCTCGTGAACCCGCCGGGCGAGCGAATGCTCTACAGCGACCTGGATTTCATGATCCTGGAGTGGGTCGTCGAGGCGGTCTGCGGCCGGCGCCTGGACTCTTTCGTGGCCGAAGAGGTCTATGGTCCGCTGGGGGCGGCCGAATCGCTCTTTTTCGTCGACCTCAACCGACCCCCGCTCCCGGTCGCCCGGTTCGCCGCGACGGAGCAGTGCCCCTGGCGCGGCCGGCTGATCGTGGCCGAAGTGCACGACGAGAACGCCCACGCCGTGGGCGGGATCGCCGGGCATGCGGGGCTCTTCGGCACCGCG
>JBFYWX010000122.1:0-6677 GCA_041310825.1 Desulfobacteraceae bacterium
TGGCCTTGACCATGGGCTGCATCACCTCGTTCATGATCTTGCGGTGGATCAGCCGGTCCACGACCGGGGCGGGCGAATAGGCCCCCATCCCGCCCGTGTTGGGGCCGCGGTCCCCGTCGAAAACGGCCTTGTGGTCCTGGGAGGAGGGCATCGGCAGCACCGTCCGGCCGTCGGTGAAGGCGAGAAACGAGGCCTCCTCGCCCTTGAGGCACTCCTCGATGACCGCCACGCGGCCGGCCTCCCCGAACTCGCGCTTGGCCATCACGCGATCGAGGGCCTCTTCGGCCTCGGCCTTGGTTTGGCAAACGATGACCCCCTTGCCGGCCGCCAGCCCGTCGGCCTTCACCACGACCGGTGTCCCGGCTGTACGCAGATAGCGCCGTGCCTCAGAGATGCGGGTGAAGCTCTTGCCCCGGGCGGTGGGGATCCCGTATTTCAGCATCACGGCCTTGGCGAAGGACTTGCTCGACTCGATCTCGGCCGCGCGCCGCGCGGCGCCGAAGATCCTGAGCCCCTCCTTTTCGAAGAGATCCACGATGCCTTCGGAGAGCGGCCCTTCCGGCCCGACCACGGTGAGATCGATTTTCTGTCGGCGAGCGAAGTCGAGCAGCTTCGGGATGTCGCCGGCGGGGATGGGGACGCATTCGGCCGACGCTGCGATGCCTGCGTTGCCCGGCGCGCAGTAGACCTTGGAGACCAGCGGGCTTTGGACGATTTTCCACACCAGGGCATGCTCTCTACCGCCGCCGCCGATTACAAGAACCTTCATGCTTTCCTCCTGCGAGAGTGTGCCGGTTGCCCCGGCCGCTTCCGTAATGTCGCTGTCACGGACCGCCTTGAACGTCGAATGTTAGGTTGCCAACCGCTCCAGCGTCTCTTTTTTGATCGCGATCAATGCATCGCGCCCGATGCGGGCGCCGGTGATCCCGCCCTCCAGGGCGATTTCCGACAGATACCAGGCGCCATCCGGCGTGAGCTGCAGATCGATGTGCGCATAGGGAAACCGGCCGCGCGCCATGACCTCCCGACAGACATGCAGGGCCACGGCATCGAGCTCAACCGGTCGGCTCGACCCGCCCGCGGCGAGGTTCGCCCGGAAGTTGAAGGGGTTCTCGCGCCGGTAGGCCTCGCTGTGGTCCCCGGCGATGATGACACGCACATCGGCGACCCCGTGCAGAAAGGGCTGGAGCACAAAAGGGTAGGTCTCTTCGGTCAGGCCCACGGCATTGTAAAGCGCCTCGGCGCAATCCCAGCGCCGGATCCCGTGGCCGCAGTGCATGTTCTCCTGCTTGGTGACCACCGCCGCAATCCCCTGCTCGGCAAAAGCGCGCAAGGCCTCCATCAGCTCGGCGCGCCGGGCGATAACCCGCGTGTGCGGCGCCATCCAGCCCCGGAGCACGATGGCCTGAGCGCACTTGGAGCGCGCCAGGAGCTGGCAGAGTACCGATGGCCGGCAGCGCACCCCCCGCCCGACAAGGTCCGCGGCCGGAGCCGCCAAAAGATAGCGCGCAGGCAGAAGCCCGATGAACGTGTCCCCCGTCCCCAGCTCGTGGAAACGTTGGTCGAGCTCGGCGGCGCTGCGCAGGATCACGGTCTCACCCGGAAGTGCCCCGACCCTCGAGGCTGAGTTCGATCAGCCGGTCGATCAGCCGGCTGAAGCTGATCCCGGCCGTCTGCGCCGCGCGCGGCAAAAGGCTTGTCGCGGTCATGCCGGGGATGGTGTTGGTCTCGAGGATGAACATCTCCCGCCCCTTCAGGATCAAGTCGGTCCGGCTGTACCCGCGGCAGAAGAGCGCCTGGTGGGCGGCCATGGAAAGGGCTTGGGCCTTGGCTGTCAGCTCTGCGTCGATTCGCGCCGGGCAGATCTCCTCGCAGGCGCCGGGGGTGTACTTGGCGTGGTAGTCGAAAAACTCGTGGCCCGGCGCGGGGATGATCTCGATGATCGGGAGCGCCTCGAGCGTCTCGTTGCCGAGGACGGACCCGGTGATCTCGATTCCCTCGATATAGGCCTCCACCAGCACCTGGGAGTCGTGATCGAGGGCGAAGGCCAGCGCCGGGGGCAGCTCTTCCGGCTTGCGGACGATCCGGATGCCGACGCTCGAGCCGCCCACGGCGGGCTTGACCACGACGGGCAGCCCCAGCCGCTTGCAAAGGCGATGAGAGTCGACGGCCTCCCCGCGGCGCACCACGGCGTAGGCCGGGATCGGCAGGCCGGCCTCGGCATAGAGCCGCTTGGCGGCGATCTTGCTCATGGCCACCGCGCTGCCCAGAACACCCGAACCCTGGTAGGGGATGTTCAACAGCTCGAGCAGCCCCTGGACCGTCCCGTCCTCGCCGTTGGCCCCGTGCAGGATGATGAGGGCGGCGTCGATCCGCCCGGCCTCGGCCACCAGGCGGCCGAGGTCGGTCTTGGGGTCGTAGCGCAGCACCTCGTAACGGCTCTTGTCGAGGGCCTCGAACACCTGTTGCCCGCTGCTCAGGGAGACCTCACGTTCCGAGGAGCTGCCGCCGGAGAGCAGGGCAACCGTCAGTTTCTTCTTCAATGCAACTCCCGCTGGTTCAACCTGCAAAATGAGTCGTTGTGGGGATGTGGCGAAGTGCCTGATTTGTAAAAATTGAATTTAATAAAACGGACCCACGAGATTCAAACTGCCATGGAACGTCTATTTCCGACGTTGGCCCTCTTCGACCCGAGCCGCCAGGCGAGCGGCGTAACGCTGGGGGATTTCGCTTGCGACCGACGCCCGGCGCATCGCGTTCACCTTGAGAATCATGAAGTTCAACTTCTTGAGGGTGCCGTATCTCTCCGCCGTGTCGGGCATGGCCGCGAGAAGCTCCTCGGTGGTCTCGATCTCTTTTCGCAGCTCTATTTCAGGGGGCAGGCACTCGGCATTCTTAAGGATCTTGAAAGCAAGACGCAAATCCTCGGGCACGTGGCTGTCGTCCGTGAGTTCAAGTGGGCGACCGGCCCCATCGAGGCCCTCAAATTCCCCCCGCTCCTGGGCCCGGCGGATCCGCTCTTCGACGATCTTCTCAAACCCGTTGATCATGACCCCCTTCAACCCCTGAAAGCCGCTCGACCCGATTCCACCGCCGTGCGCAAGGCAGATATACCGGCTGCCGCGCTCTTTTGCAAGTCCCGGAGTAGCACCGGGGCGGTTTCGCACACGGTTGCACCGACCGCGTCCGGCATACCGTGGGCCGATCTAAAAAAATGTGCTTGAAATCAAAATGAGAATCGATTAGGCAGGGCATATAAGCGTTGGGCGAACCAGCACGTGCACCTGGCCCCATGAAGGGAGAAATCCGATGCGCGCAAAGGAATCGTCATTCGGTGAAGGGGTTCTGGCGTTTCGCGGGTTCCTGATCGGCGGCGTTCTCTCCGGCATTTTCTGGGTGGCACTTTATTTCATCATTTTTTAGTTCTCATTCCGCTCGCGTTCCGCCTGGCCCGCGTGAGGCCAGCCTTCTTTTTCTGCCCCGGGCCTTAACGCTTTTTATTGCGCCTGCCTCCAAAAAAGGGGCCGCAACCTTTTCAGATTGCGGCCGAGGGGACGGTGTGGTGGCGATGCAGGGATTTGAACCCCGGACACTGCGGATATGAGCCGCATGCTCTGACCAACTGAGCTACATCGCCAGCATCGGCTTTTATGCTTTAAAACCGTGTGAGTGTCAACAAAAAAACGGTCCCACCGGGCGACAACCGGTGGGACCGTTTTTTTCAGCAGGCACGTTAGGGTTTCGAACCGGCGACCTCCACGCTGTATTCCTCGATCGCGGCCGGCAGGTTGCCGAACACCGCCATGAACGGCAGGCTTGTGCCGGGCTTGGCCACCGGCTGGCGGTTTGCATTCGATGCGCTGAAGCTCAGCCGCGACTGGATGGCGTTCATGTCCATCGCGGCAAGCTCGTCGCCGGTGAGGATGTTGCCGGCGTAAACCGTGGCCGACTTGACCGCAGCACCGCTTTTGCTGAAAATCGTGGCGGTGACCCGGATCGCGCTGCGCGGGTGGTCGTAGGCGTTGCGCACCCGGCCCTTTACAACCAACAGCCTTCCGGCGACCGCGTTGTCCACATACTCCGCCGAGACGCTGGCCGCATCCGGCAGGATCTTGAGGCGGCCGGCCGGGTCCGCGACCACGGCTTTGAACAGTTTGCCGACGTGGCCGAGGTAGGGAAGCTCGAGGTCGATCTCGCTCAAAACCGGTATTTCGGTGTCGGTCAGGTAGGGGATCTGGAGGCCGAGGGTTCGGGGCACCACCAAGGCAGCCAGCGCCAGGACAACCACAACGACGATGGCCATGAGCGCCTTCAGCACTCCCCCCCGGTGGCGGCGGGGCATCGCGGTGACGGACTTCTTCTTGGGGGCCGGTTCTTCCTCGGGTTCGAGCTTCAGCACATCGGTGGCATCCCGCCCACCGGCCAGGCTGGACTCCTGGGTCGAAACGTCGGCGGCGCCCACCGCCGCAATCGCCGCCGCCCCGATGGCGGTCGTGGCCTTGGCCGCGCGGCCCGCCCCGCGGGTATCTTCCAAGGGATCGAACTCGATCTCCAGATCGGTGGTCGCCACGGGTTTTTGTTTCGGGGCCTCACCCGTACCGGTGGTGGCGACGGCGGCCGTGCCCGTATCGCCGGCCAGAAGGGCCTCGATGTCCAACATCGACTCCTGTGGGGCCACACCGGCCTCCCCGGCCAGGGCGGCATCATCCAGGACCAGGTCGATATCCTGGATCTCCTGAGCCTTTTCCGCCTGGGAGTGCTCGTCTTCGAGAATATTGGAGAGGTCCGAAAAATCTAGCTCGTCGGAGTTTCCCATCTCCCGGGGCGCGGCGGCAGCGACAGGCTCAGGTTTCGCAGCCTCGGCCGCAGGCGGCGGCACCGGGGTATCAGTTCCGGCATCGGTCAGAAAGGAGAGATCAAGATCCGGAACCTCGTCAGATACGGGTTCGATCTGGATTTCAGAAACCAGCTCCTCGCCGGCATCACCGGCCGTTTGGCCGGCCGCCGGTTCCAAATCGTCGAGCAGGTTTTCGAGGTCATCGAGGTCGATCTGGTCGGTTTTACCCAATGGGTTGGCCCTTTGGGCGTTCTTGGAAAGCGTGGTGGTGGTCGCCTCCGGAGCTGATTCCAGGTCTAAATGCAATTCGTTGATCAGGTCCAGCGAGAGCTCCTCGGAAGAGGGAACGGCCGCCTTCTGACCGGCGGCGTCGGCGGGGCCGCCCATTTCCGCCGCCGCATCGTCCAGGGCCGGCCCTTCGAAATCGAAATTCAGCTCGAGGTCCTGACCGGCGGCACCCTCCGGCCCGGCTTCCGCCTTCGGCGCGGCCGCCGCATCGTCGACATCGGCCTCCAGTGTGCTCAGATCGATCTCGAGCTCGTTCAAATCCGGCAGATCTTCAGCCGCTTCGGCCGGCTGGCCGGCCGGCGCGAGCTCCATGTTGAAGTCGATTTCTTCCTCAGCCGGCGCACCGGCCGCAGGCGGTTGGGACTCGATCGCGGCCGTTTCCACCGTTCCGGCCCCCCCTGCGTCCACGCCCAGATCCAGATCGAAATCAAGCTCGCCCCTCTCAGCCGACGTGTCGGCGGGCGCGGCGGAGTCCTCCGTGAGCAGATCGCCCACGTCGAGCATCTCAGACTCCTCCGCCGTCGGCCCCGGCCTCGTCGCGGGGGTGTCATCGAAGAGCTCATCGAGCTTGGCGGCGATCGAGGCCATGTCCGTGTCCTGCGGGTCGTTGTTCCCCACGGCGGCCATCTCATCGCTCAGAACGATGGGATCCTCGGTGTCGTCTACCGGCGGCGGGGGGGGATAAACGACGAAAACGTGCTGGCACTTGGAGCATCTGACCTTCGAGCCCCCGGGCTTCAGGAGGCGCTCGTCCACCTGAAACCCCGTTTCACAGCCTTCACAATTCACGATCATGATCAAACTCCATTTATAAGTGGTTTGGGCGGCGTGCCCCGCAATCACAAGTTGAGATCAAAGATCCCGGGCAGATGCCGGTACGCCTCGGCATGGTCCAGACCGTATCCGACCAGAAAACCCTTTGCGACGACCCGGCCGATATAGGCCGCCGGAACGTCCCGCTCCCGGCGTTCGCGCTTGTCGATCAGCGCACACACCGCCAGGCTGCGCGGCTGAAAGCTGCGCAGATAGTCGAGCAGGTAGTCGATGGTCAGCCCCGTGTCGATGATGTCCTCGACCAGCAGGACGTCCTTGTGGCGGATGTCGAGCCCAAGTTCCTTGGTCAGCCGAATCTGCCCGCAGGATACGGAACCGTTGCCGTAGCTGGCCGCCTGGACAAAATCGATCTTGACCGGAATCGAAAGCTTGCGGACCAGATCGGAAAGGAAAATGAAGGCCCCTTTCAGAACGCCAATCAGCACGAGGTCCCGTCCGCGATAATCGGAGGAAATTCGTCGCGATAGATCCCCGACCAGCCGATCGATTTCCGCCGCAGGCAGGACCGGTATCAATTCAGGCATGTCGTGCCGCTCTCAGGGCCGCTAGCGCAGTCCGGACCGAGGTGAACTTCATATAGTTAACTTTATCCCGAATCGGCATCAAAGTCAAATTTGCGAGAGGGGGCGGGAAGAGGAAAAGAGAGGAAAAATCGACGGTTGGAATCGTTTCGCGTGGCGCGGAAAGGTCGCTTACAACCAGGAGTCGGCAAGTTTTT
>JBFYWX010000151.1:0-5943 GCA_041310825.1 Desulfobacteraceae bacterium
CTCTGGGTCGCATTTATCATGCTGATCCTTCCTCAGATCCCGCTCACCATCGGAAACGCGTGCGTTGGAACAGCAGATACCTGCTCGACCCTTTTCCAGGGGAACCCGCTTCTGTCTAAAACCACGGCAGGTAAGTTTGCCTTCACGATGGGCATAGCGAACTTGCCAACGGGACTTTTCGGTGGTGTCCCGATGTGTCATGGCACCGGCGGTTTGGCGGCGCACTACCGTTTCGGCGCTCGGACAGGAGGTGCACCGTTGATGATTGGTGCCATATTCGTTGTGCTGGCCCTTGCGTTCGGCGAAGCGGGTTTCACGTTCCTCACCCTAATTCCGAACTCAGTCTTGGGGGTACTCTTGATTTTTGCAGGTCTTGAGCTTTGTCCTTTAATTCGTAGCCTTAAGGCAAACGAGGAATATTTTGTCGCCCTACTTATAAGTGGTATTGCCCTTGCGGTTCCGAACATGGCCTGGGCGTTTGGAATAGGAATCGCAGTAGACATTTTTATCCGAAAGGCCAAAATCAAAATATGAATTTGAGAAGTGTCAGCTCTTTCATCCACTGTAATCGCGCTAAAATGTAATGGATTTCGTATCATCCTTTTTTTACCCTCAGGAACGACCCGATGTGGCAACCAAGCGTCAAAACTGTGATAGGATAGAGGAACCCTGCAATCTTGTCCCTTCGGAGGCAAAAGATGAAATTATTGCCTATAGGAATTATTCATACACAGTTCAAGCAGTTGGAAGAAATGCCGATCCAGCCAACAGGTGCCATCGGAGTGAAAGGTGTGGTCGAGGTTTTTGAGGAATTTTGGGCTGGATTAAAAGACCTCGATGGCTTCTCGCACATTATCCTGATTTACGAATTTCACCAAGGTAAGGGGTTTAAGCTTGAAGTTATCCCGTTCTTGGACTTACAGCCTCGCGGCCTTTTTTCAACTCGCGCGCCGAAGAGGCCGAATCCAATCGGTCTGTCTACCGTCAAGCTTGAAAGAATTGAGAACGGTTATCTTCACATACAGAACGTAGACATTCTAGATGGAACGCCCTTGCTCGACATCAAACCTTATGTTCCAGAGTTTGACAGCTATACAGAGATCCGCACTGGGTGGCTTGAGCAGGCCCGTAAAAATGTAGACACCCAAAAATCGGACGACAGATTCAAATAAAAACGTGAATAATGACGTTGGGGACATCTTCGGGGTAAACGCACCGCTTCGCTCTACTAACAACCGATACGACTATCTTCCGGAGGTAAAAAAATATAGCAATCTGGCCTTCGATGATACAAGCTATTTTTAAAGTCTGCTTTTTGCTTGATAATCTTTTTTTGCAAGCGATATCGGCGATGAATCCAGTCCTGGATGATTTTTGAAGTCGTAGTGGTGTTGGTCAGGTAATCCCAAACAAATGGTGCCCAGAAAAGTGTGGATATGATCTGGAGACGAGCGAGCCGTGATAGATTGCGCCTTCGGGATTTATCCAACGAAAAGCGATCATCCCCATTTGGGCGATACTGACAGCGAAGGCCACCATATCAGGTTTCTGAAAACGTGAGGTTGACAACATACATCACAGGCAACGGTTACCCACGGCGCTCCAATTCGGAATTGACACGAATTGGCCGATTCGTGTAAGACTCCTCCTGATTCTGATCGCGCAGACCCCGCGCCGATGGCCATAAATTAATCGGGCGTAAAAAAGATTCTTGCTCTCTTCAAGCCGCCATCGATCATGGTTGCCTGAAGCCAACCCTTTTTACTTCGTAAGAACGACTTAACTGTTACCTACTGTCCGCCAGGGCGTCGGCCGGGATGGTTTATTTCCTGAAAACGGAAAACAGCTTGCCGAGAACGTTTTCGCCCAGGTTGCTAAGGGCCGCCAGCTCGCCCTTGTCAAGCCAGATGCCTTCACAATCCGAACAGCGGTCGATTTTGGTGCCGCGATAATCGATTTCCACAAGATGCATGCCGCATTTCGGGCACTGCATGTAATGAAGGTTCTTTAACCGCTCCTTTTCGGAGCCGGCCAGTTTCTGCTGTTTTGCCTGCTCCAGCTTTTTCAGACGCTCAAATTCAAGGAGAGCGAAATATTCCTCTTCTTTTTCTGTCGGTTGTACGGGCATCTTGTTTCTCCTTGTGTTTGTCCGATGAAAAAAATTACGTTGATACGCATTATATTTACTGGTGCCGCTATGGTGTGTCAATAAAAAAATACAGCTTCACATTAATCCGAGTGATGCAGACGGGCATGATCGCAGCTGTCACCCCGCTTGTCATCTCCTCATTTACCAATGATGGTGGGGGAGGCTCCAGGCGGTGGCCCCAAAATTTGGGCAGTGTGGTAAGCTCTGATCCAGACCCCAACGGGAGGATCAGAGCTGAACAAGAAACGTAAAAAGCACAGTGCCCAATTCAAGGCTAAAGTGGCCCTGGCAGCCCTGGCCAACGAAGAGGCCGTCGCACAGCTGGCCAGTCGTTTCGAAGTCCACCCTACCATGATCTCGGCCTGGAGACGGCAACTGCTCACGTGCTGGTCTGCAAACACGGAAGCCATCACCAAAATAAAAATTCCACATAAACAACCAGCTGGTGTTAAAAGTCTGGATATCATCCTCGCTGGTGGGAAGCCAGATAGACTGTCTCTTTGGGCTATATCGCATGCAAAGAGGTCTGAGCCGAGTGGGTGTTACTGACAGCCTATTCTTTGTTCAATTTTTCTGGTGTGGGAAAGTGATATCGGTGCGAAATCTCAGCTTGGTGATGTTACGTCTATCGGCGATGAATCGGATCTTCGATACTATTCAAAATATTTGACAGCGGTTATAAGGCAATCGCATCCTGCAGGAGCCGGGCGCCTCACCGGGATCCGGTTGACTTTATTGGTGTTGAAACTTCTGCGGGAGCTGGGCTATACATCCCGCGTAACCTCGTAAAGCCCCCGCTGAGACAGCGGGAAACCGGGCGCGTCGACCCATGGGGCAGGCCGCCGGGTGCGGGGCTCTCCGTTCAGGCACGGGATGCACATGGCCGCGGAATCCATCCTTCTGGTCGACGACGAACCGAGCAACCTGCAAATGCTCTTTCAGCTGTTGGAAAAGAGTGTCGGCGGCAAGCTGTTGGTCGCTAAAAACGGCGAAACCGCCCTTGCCATTGCGCGCAAAACCCGTCCGGATTTGGTCCTGCTCGACATCATGATGCCGGGCATCGACGGCTTCGAGGTGTGCCGCCGGCTGAAAGCCGACCCGGCCACCCGCCCGATCCCGGTCATCTTCCTGTCGGCGCTCGATGAGACCGCCGACAAGGTCAAAGGGCTGCAGCTGGGCGCGGTCGACTACGTCTCCAAACCTTTCCAGCCCGAGGAGGTCCTCGCACGGGTCAACACCCATCTCACCATCCACCGGCTGAGCCGCGAGGTCCAGGCACAGCGGGACGAACTGGAGCATGAACTGAACGTCGTCTCCGCGCTGCAGCGCGACCTGCTGCCCGCCCGGCTGCCCAAGGTTAGCGGTGTTAAATTCGCCGTGCACTATGCCACCAGCCGCTATGCGGGCGGGGATTACTACGACGTCGTCGCGCTGCCGGACAGCCGCTGCGGGCTGCTGGTGGCCGATGCCGAGGGCCACAGCGCCCCCGCAACGGTGATGATGGCGATGACCTGCGCCCTGTTCCGCTCCTGCACGCACCTGCACGCGGAGCCGGAGAACGTCCTGGAATTCCTCAATACCCACTTGTGCAAGGTGAACCAAGCGAGTTTCGTCACGGCGCTCTATGCGGTGTTCGACGGCCAGCGGAGAACGTTGCGGATCGCCCGGGCCGGCCACCCCCTGCCGATCCTCTACCGGCCGTCGGAGGGCAGCGCCCGCGAGGTGCCCTGCGATGGGGTGCTGATGATGGGATTTGGCCCGTACGAACGGGTCCCGGTAACCGAGCTTTACCTGGAACCGGGCGACCGGTTACTTCTCTACACCGACGGGGTGTCCGAGCGCTTCAACCGGGAGGATCAGCTTTACGGCGAAAAAAGGCTCTGCCGGCAGATGGAGGGGCCCGCCGGCGAGGATCCGCGGGTGCGGTTGCAGGGGATTGTGGCGGACCTTGGAGCATTCGCCGGCGAACGTCCCGCGGACGACGACCAGGCGCTGCTTCTCGTCGCCTTCGATTGACACCGCCGCGGCGCCGGCCTCCTCTCCCTTGCGCGTGCCGGCCGCCGGCCGCCACGCGTCGCATCGAGACGAAGCACTGCTGCCGCGGGCGCCCGGGTGCGGCAAGCCGGCGAGGAGATCGCACATGAAACTGGGCTACAAGATATTGCTGCTCTTCCTGGCGGCGAGCCTTCTGATCCTGGTCGCCGTCGTGGGGGGGCTCTCGCCGCGGATGAAAAGCAACCGTTTCGCCGCGATCACCGAGGACTACCATCACCAGTTGAAGCACATCGATTTCGCGCTGAACACCTTCTTCCGGGCGGCCGAAAACGGCCTGCGGCTCTTGGCCGGAAACGACATCGTGCGGTCGAGGGAGGATCAGGCGTTCACCAACTTCACCACCGCCGATGAAGCCACCTTCCAGTATGCCTACGGGCCGATCGAGCGGGAAATCATCGCCCTCTTCAGCGCCTACCGCGCGGCCCACGGCCATGTGAGCTCGGTCTACATGGGACGGGAGAACGGCAGCTTCGTCCGCTCCCACGAGAGGGCCAAGCCCTCCCCATACGATCCGCGGATCCGGCCGTGGTACATCCTGGCGAAAAACAACCCGGGCCGGATCATGCGGACCGACCCCTATCGCTCCGTGACATCGCCTGAAATCAACATCGGGGTCGTCACCGCGCTCCTGGACGAGCAGCAGGAGGTCTACGGGGTGGTCGGGATGGACATCACGTTGACGGAGCTCACCCGCTACATCGAGAGCGTGCAGGTGCCGCGGGGGGGGGTCAGCGTGCTGCTCGACGGGAACGGCACGTTTCTAGCCGCGCGCGACGCCGCGCTGCGCCACACGCGGATCGAGGCCGTGTTCGGCGAGGAGGCCAAGGCGGCCATCCAAGCACCCCGAGGGGTGGTCACCCTCCCGGGCGAGGCCGGCGGTAGTTATCTCTTTCACTACACCTCGCCGACGCTCGGCTGGACCCTGGGCATGATGGTTCCGGCCGAAGCCGTCGACGGGGAAATCAGCGAGTTTACCAACCGGGTCGCTCTGGTTCTCGGCCTCTCCCTGTTGCTTTTGAGCGGCCTCACCCTGCTCGGCCTGCACCGCTTCGTCATCCGCCCCGTGCGGACGTTTGAGGAGGCCGCCCGCGACATCACCCGCACCCGCAACTACACGCGCCAGCTCCCCGCCGGCGCCAACGATGAAATCGGAAGCCTCGCCCGCGAGTTCAACACCATGATGGGCTCGATCCACCAGACGGATCGCGCCCTCAGGGAGTCGGAACGGGAGCTGAAGGACCATCGCGACAACCTCGAGCAACTGGTCGTCGAGCGGACCGCTGAGCTCACGAAATCCGAGGCGCGCATGCGGCTGGTTCTCGATTCGGCCGGGGACGGTATCATCGGTGTCGACAACGAGGGCCGCGCCACCTTTGTCAAAAACGCCGCCGAGCGCATGCTCGGTTTCTGCGAATGCGAGCTCATCGGCCACCCCATTCACGACCTCAGCCACCACAGCCGCTTCGACGGCAGCCCTTCTCCCGCGGATGAGTGCCCCATGCGCTCGGCCTTCACCGACGGCGAGGTCCACCGGGTGGATGAAGAGATGCTCTGGCGCAGGGACCGCACGGGGTTCCAGGCCGAATACACCGCGAACCCCATCCGCCGGGAGGGGCAGGTGATCGGCGCGGTGATCGTTTTCAACGACATCACCGAACGCAAACGGGCCGAGGAGCGACTGCGCCAGGCCCAGGAGGCCGCCGAGGCGGCCAACAAGGCCAAGGGGGATTTTCTGGCCA
>JBFYWX010000168.1:0-3712 GCA_041310825.1 Desulfobacteraceae bacterium
CGGCGTCGTCCATGTTGGCCACCGCCACGGAGGCCAGGGGAATGTCCGCCGAGTAGAGAAAAATGACCGCCGACACCGTGGCCATGGAGTTGACGAAAAAGTACATGCCGATTTCGAGGACCGCCGGCAGGCAGACCGGCACCGTGACCCGGGTGAACGTCTTGTAGAAAGGCACCCCCATGGAGGCGGAGACATTTTCGAATTCGTGGTCCAGCTGCTTCAAGGCGGTGGTGGCGGTAAGGAAACCGACGGTGTAGAAGTGCACGATGTTGCTGATGACCAGGATGGCCATGGTGGCATAGAGAAAATTGAACGGGTTGGGGACCCAGACGCCGAAAAAATCCCAGCCGCGGGGGTTGAAGAAAAAAATGTAAGCCAGCCCGATGACAAGCCCGGGCAGCGCGAGCGGCAGAATGGAGAGGAAGTAGGCCGACCGGCGCAGGAGATTCAGACTGCGGCTTTTTTCGATCAGATAGGCGCTGCCGAACGTGATCGCCGTCCCGGCCGCCGCCGAGATGAGACTCATGCGGATGCTGTTGGTGAAGGCCTGGTAACCGCCGCCCCCGGTTCCCGTGAACTGGTAATGCCACAGCCCGAGCTCGAGGTTATACGGCCAGATCTTGACCAGCGAGGCGAAGAGGGCCGTGGCGTAGAAGCCGAGGATCACCGCCGCCACCACGCCGCAGAACCCGAAGCAGGCCGCGTCCCGCAGCGGGCTCGGCTTCGGCTGCAACGGCACCGAACGCGCGGCGATCATGGCCACCTGCCGGCGCTGCACGATGCGATCCACGATAAAGGCGACCACGGTCGGGACCAGGAGCACGATGCTGACCACGGCCCCCATGGTGAAATTCTGCTGGCCGATGACCTGCTTGTAGATGTCCGTGGCGAGGATGTTGGTGTTGCCGCCGATCACCTTTGGAGCGCCGAAATCGGTGAAGGCCAGGGTGAAGCAGACGAAGATGGCACTGAGAAGTCCGTATTTGACGCTGGGCAGGGTGACGCGAAAGAAGGTGCGCAGCCGGCCGGCACCCAACGACTCCGAAGCCTCGTAGAGCCTCGCATCGGCAAGGTTCAGGGCGATGGAGAGGATCAAGACGGCCTGGGGAAAAGTGTAGATCGCCTCGGAAATGATGATGCCGACTGTCCCGTAGACCTTGATATCGATACCGGTAAAGGTGCCGAAGAACCCCTCCGTGATGAGGCCCTTGCGGCCGAAGAGGTAGACCAGGGCGATCCCGTTCAGAAGGGTCGGGGCGAAAAGCGGCATCATGGCGATGCCCTTGAAGATGCCCCGGCCGGGGATGCGCGTGCGGGTCAGGGCAAAGGCGAATATGAATCCCAGCACGACGGAAATCAGGGTGGTTGCCGCCGAGACATGCAGGCTGTTGGCGAGCGAGTTCGACAGGGCCGGAGTGTTGAAATAAGTGACGTAATTGACGAGCCCGACGAAGCCGCCCTGGTTGTCCTGCAGACTTTTGGCCACCAGCTGGGCAACCGGCAGCACCACGGCGACCACCAGCCAGGCGCACGTAAGCAGGATCAACAGGCGCTTGATCCAGGCCTCGGTGTCCAGGGAGCTGAAAAGGTCCCTCATGGGGATGGGCACCGCCTGCCGGGCCGGGGTGTGCATCGGATCAGGCGGTGTAGACCCGGAGCCGGTCCATCGGCAGCTGCACGGGCAGGGTCGCGGAGGGTCGGAGCTCCAGCCGGCGAACCTTCTCCGCGGGGATGTCGGCTTCGACCCGCGCAGCACCCTCGCCGCAGGTTCCCAGCCGCAGGCCCACCCTGAAGAGTGGGCCGCGATATTCAATCGCCTCCACTTGGGCCCGGATGGTGTTGGGGACCTCCCGTCGGTCGGACCAGATCAGGATGTCCTCGGGCCGGATGCCGAGCGTGGCGCTGCCTCCGATCGCCAGCCGGTGCGATCCATTTTCCCCCGCCACCCGCAGGTCGCAGCCGCCGATGCGGTAGACCGCCTCTTGCACCTTGACCGCGTTCTGTAGGAAATTCATGGGCCCGATGAAGGCGGCCACAAACGGGGTGGCCGGTCGGTCGTAGATTTCGAGCGGGGTCCCGCTCTGCACCAGGCGGCCTTTGTCCATGACCAGAATGCGGTCGGCCATGGTCAACGCCTCCTCCTGGTCATGGGTCACCATGATGGTGGTCACCTTGAGGCGCTGCTGCAGCTGGCGGATCTCCTGGCGCAGCATGGTGCGCACCTGGGCGTCCAGGGCCGACAGCGGCTCGTCCAGAAGGAGCAGGTCGGGCGAGAGGGCCATGGCGCGGGCCAGCGCCACCCGCTGCTGCTGGCCTCCCGACAACTGCGCCGGGTACTTGGCCCCCATGCCCGTCAGCCCGACCAACTCGAGGAGTTCAGCCACCCGCTGCGCGATGCGATCTTTTTGGGACCGTCGGCTCTTCAACCCGTAGGCCACGTTCTGAGCTGCGGTCAGGTTCGGGAACAGCGCATAGGACTGGAAAACGATGCCCACATTGCGTTTGGATACCGGCAGGCCGGAGACGTCCCGGCTTTCGATGTGCACGCTGCCGCCGGTCTGAACCTCTAATCCGGCCAGGATGCGCAGCACGGTGGTTTTACCGCAGCCGCTCGGGCCCAGCACGCACAGGAACTCACCGCGCTCGGCGCTGAAAGAGACATCCTGGAGGGCGGTGAACTCCCCGAACGTTTTGGTGACGCCGGAGACTTTCAAGTAGGGCGAATGATCAGAGGAGTTGCCCATGCGGGTCCTCGCGCGAAACCGAGCCGGATGGCCGCCATCCGGCTCGGAGGTGGCGCTGGCAGAAGGAGCTATTTCGCCTCGCTCTTGTTGTCGTAGCGTTTGGTCCATTCCGCCAAGATGCGCTCGCGGTTTTTGGCGGCCCAGTCGAAGTCGTTCTTCGCAAGTTGCTTTTCAGGCTCCTTCGGGTATCCCTCGGGGATGGGGTTGCCGCTCGGGTAGGCGGTCACCGGATAGATCTTGCCGTACTCTTTCATCACCGGTTCGCTGATGGCCCAATCGAGAAATATTTTAGCCGCCGGCTTGATGGCGGCTTTCTTGATCAAGGCGTTGGCTTCCACGTCCCATCCGGAGCCTTCCTTGGGAAAAACCGTCTCGACCGGCTCGCCCTTCTGTTTCTGTATGAACCCGCGGTAGGCGAAAGAGATCCCGATCGGGACCTCGCCGGCACCCGCCATGCGGCAGGGCTTGGACCCGGAGTGGGTGTAGCGCGCGATGTTGGCGTGCAGCTTGTCAAGATATTCCCAGCCTTGGGCTTCACCCATCATCTGCAGCACGGCGGAAACCGTCAGGAAGCCGGTCCCGGAGGAGGCGGGGTTGGGCATCGAGATCTGGCCCTTGTAGACCGGTTTGGTCAGATCGGCGAAGGACCCTGGGGTCGGCAGGTTCAGCTTCTTCGATTCGATCGTGTTCACGCAGAACCCGGTTTCCCAGGCCTTGATCCCCACCCAGGCCGGCGGGTTGGCGGAGTCGCGCATGAGCGGTTTCACCTTCTCGAGCCCCTTGGGCGCAAAGGGCTCAAGCATGCCGGCCTGCTTGCAGAGCATGAGGCTTGTGGCCGCCGTGCCCCAGACGACATCGGCCTGGGGGTTGGCCTTCTCGGCCAGAAGCTTGGCGGTGACGATGCCGGTGGAGTCCCGGACGATCTTGACGGTGATATCCGGATGCTGCTGCTTGAAAACGGCGAGGTA
>JBFYWX010000185.1:0-3352 GCA_041310825.1 Desulfobacteraceae bacterium
GGGGTTTCTCTCCGTGACCGAGCCTTGCCGGCTCGAGTTTCCGCGCGACCACGGCCCGCATCCGGGCTTCCGCACGGAGTGGTGGTACTGGACCGGAAACCTCAAGTCCGAGACCGGGCGCCGCTTCGGCTTCCAGCTCACTTTCTTCCGCTACCAGCTGACCCCCTTCGGGGGGACGGCGGCCTGGCCGGATCCGCCCTCGGCATGGCGCAGCCGGCAGATTTACCTCGGCCATGCGGCGCTCTCCGATTTGGCCGGGAAGCGCCATTTCCAGACCGAGCGGGCCACGCGTCAGGCCCTCGGCCTCGGCGGCTGGGTGCGCTGGGGGCCGGACATCACGCTCTTTCTGCGCAACTGGTATGCGGTGATCCTGCCGGATGCCCACCGGTTGTATGCCTTCGGCGACGATTTCGACTTCACCCTGGAAATGAAGCCCGTCAAGGAGCCCGTGCGGCACGGGATCGACGGCTACAGCCGCAAGGGCAGCACGCCTGAGCGCGCGAGCTGCTACTACTCCTTCACCCGGTTGGCGACGACGGGCACGGTGACCGCGGCCGGGAAGAGCTTCGAGGTCGAGGGCGAGAGCTGGATGGACCACGAGTTCAGCACCGCCCCGCTCGAGCCCGGGACCGTCGGCTGGGACTGGTTCAGCATCCAGCTCGCGGACAAGAGCGAGATCATGCTCTATCTTCTGCGCCGGGAAGACGGGGGGGTGAGCGCGGCCTCGAGCGGCAGCTACATCGATGCCACCGGCGCGCTGCGCCACCTGGAGCGGAGCTATTTCAAGGTCGAGGTCAAGGACACCTGGGAGAGCCCCACCTCCGGCGCCGTCTACCCCCGGCGCTGGAAGCTCTCGGTTCCGCTGCTCGGGGTCGAACTCGACATCGTCTCCAACCTGGACAACCAGGAGATGCGCACGGCGGGTACCACGGGAATCACCTACTGGGAGGGGAGCGTGGCGGTCAAGGGAACGAAGGGAGGAGGAAAGATCGAGGGGCGGGGGTATGTGGAGCTGACAGGGTATGCGGGCCCCCTTTCCGCCCTCCAGTGAAGGCTGCGCCGAAAGCCCAATATCTGCGTTGCGCGGCGCCCCGCCCCGCTGCGGCGTACGAGAAGTACGCCTCGCGGAGCGGAGGCTTGCGCGCCTTGATCTTGGGCTTTGGGCGCAGCCTTCATGACGGCAGCGCTGAACGCCCGATCTCGGCGTTGCGTGAGCCCTCGCACCGCTGCGGCGTACAAGGAGTACGCCTCGCGCTGCGAGAGCTCGCGCGCCTTGATATCGGGCGTTGATCGCTGCCGCACTGGGGTGGCGGCTGAACGGCCGGTGGTTGGAAATGCCTATAATGCGCTAGAATGCCTATAATGCCTAAAATTGAAGACGGTTCAGGGCGCACTCCCCTCCCCTTGCGGGAGGGGTGGGGGGAGGGGGTTCGGGTCGGCCCGATCCGTTTTGGGGAGAATTCTCGCTCGACGCGTGAAAGTACCTTCGACCATGGCAATATTTAAAATCGTCAACCGGGTGCTCTTGGTTTTAATCGCCTTCTGCCCTTTGACATCCATCGATGGGGAGATAATAATAGCCGGTAGTAGATAATGAAGAACAAACCCGGTTTCTGGAATCATGACGGACATCATCGAGGTTCAACATCTATATAAGCGGTTCAACGACCTGACGGCGGTCGACAGCATCTCCTTCACGGTCAAGGCCGGTGAGTTTTTCGGGATCCTCGGCCCCAACGGCGCCGGCAAGACCACCACCATCCGGATGCTTTACGGGTTTTCGCCGCCGACCCGCGGGATCATCCGGGTCTTCGGCATGGAGATCGTGCGCGATTGGCGCAAAATCAAGGCCAGGATCGGTGTCTGCCAGCAGGACAACACCCTGGACCCGGACCTGACCGTGGAGCAGAACCTGATCGTGTTCGCCGGCTATTTCTCCATCCCGGCGCGCGAGGCGCGGGCGCGGGCCGCCGAGCTGCTCGAGTTCTTCGCCCTGGCCAACCGGCGCAGCGCCAAGGTGATGGACCTCTCGGGGGGCATGATCCGGCGCCTGACGCTCGCGCGGGCGCTGATCAACCGGCCCGAGCTCCTGATCCTGGATGAACCGACCACGGGGCTCGACCCGCAGTCGCGCCACCAGGTCTGGGACCGGCTGGAGAAGCTGAAGGCGAGCGGGCTGAGCGTGGTCCTCACCACCCACTACATGGAAGAGGCGAGCCGGCTGTGCGACCGGCTGATCATCGTCGATCACGGCAAGATCCTGGTCGAGGGCAGCCCGGCGGAGCTCATCGACAAGCACGTCGGGCGTAGCGTGATCGAGATCGGGGGGCCGGACCAGGCCGTGCGCGACTACCTCAAAGCGAACGCGATCGCCCACGACGACCTCGGCCGGCGCATCCTGCTCTACACCCCCGGCGGCAACGAGCTGAGCAGCGCCGTGCGCGACAATTTCTGCCACGAGCAGTGCACCTTCCGTAGCGGAAGCCTGGAGGATGTATTCCTGCGGCTGACCGGGAGAGAGCTGAGAGAATAATCAAAACCGGCGACATGGCAGCATCTCACACCCAAGGGCGGTGTTGCAGTCCGTTTTCAAAACGTCTTGCGCCTTGCCCTTGGGCGTGATCCGGTGCCCTGAAGCCGGTTTTGGCAATTTCATCCGAATGCGCAAAAGACGACGGGTCGCGATACTGCAACCCGCTAAAGCAGATTTTCAACCTGAAAAAATAGAATCAGACCATGCTATTGGATACCCACACCATTTCCTGGCGCTTCATCAAAGTGTGGAAGCGGAACCTCCTCACCTTCCAGCGGATCTGGAAGGTGAACTTCATCACGCCGCTGCTGGAGCCGCTCCTGTTCATCGCCGCCTTCGGACTGGGGTTTGCCGGCCTGCTGAGCACCATCCGCTATGCGGGGGTCGAGATCGCCTACACCGCCTTCATCGCCCCGGCCCTGATCGCGACCGCCGTCATGAATAACGCCTTCTTTGAAACGACCTACGCCTCCTTCGTGCGCATGTACTACCAGAAAACCTTCGACGGGATGCTCGCCACCCCGCTCTCGATCGAGGAGATCATCATTGCCGAGATCGCCTGGAGCGCCACCAAGGCGGCCGCGGCCGCCACCATCATGCTGGGGGTGCTGGGGGCTTTCGGCTACGTCAAGTGGCCGCAGGGGCTGCTCATGATCCCGCTCGCCTTTTTCGGCGGGATCGCCTTCGGCGCCGTCGGGCTCTTCTTCACGGGGATCATCCCCACGATCGAGATGTTCAACCTGCCGATCTTCCTGTTCGTGACCCCGATGTTTCTTTTCAGCGGCACCTTCTTCCCGGTCTCGAACCTGCCGGTCTGGG
>JBFYWX010000197.1:0-3404 GCA_041310825.1 Desulfobacteraceae bacterium
ATCGAGGATCTCATGCTGAAGTTCGGCGAGAGCGTCGCCAAACGCACCTCGCGCTGGGCGGAGGGCAAGCCGATCGAAGTGACCACGGTCAAATAGACCTTCGGAATTTATTCCCGCGCCATTCAGCCTCCATTGGACGCCCTACCGGTGCGTGCGCCGCATCAGGTTTTCCAAATTGACTGAGACCTATTAAGGATTGACAAATTAAAACGCGAAGCGTAGCCTCAAACTAATTCATAGCAATTTCCTTCCGAATTCACCCCGAATTTTTAAGGTGCGCAACCTCACATGCATCGAAGGGAGGCACCATGGCCCCCGAACCTGAAGACTCGCAGGCGGATGAAAGCGGCTGCCCCGGGCGCCGTGCATTTATAAAAACGGCCGCGCTGGCAGGTGCCGCGATAGCTCTCACCGGAGTGCCCCTTCTGACTTATGTCGTCGCCCCGGCCCTGAAGAAAGGCACCACCAAGTGGATCGATTTCGGCCCGGCCGACCAACTCAAACCAGGAGAGGTCGAGATGCTCTCCTACGAGTTCATGGTCAAGGACGGGTGGATCGTCTTGCCGCAGCGCGGCTTCGTCTGGGCCAAGTCCGAAGGACCTGATAACATTACCGTCTTCTCTTCGACCTGCACCCACCTGGCCTGCAACGTCATCTGGAACAAGGAACTGCAACGATTTGAATGCCCGTGCCACAGCGGGTTTTTCGACGTCAGCGGGCGGCCCATCGCCGGCCCTCCAACCCGGCCGCTGGTCGCTCTGGAGCACAAAGTGGAAGAGGGTAAGTTGATGGTTCTGATGCCGGCCTGACCGTATTTATCGCGAAAGGAGAACCCCAGTATGAAAGCCAAGACGTTGATTTTTTCCATGGTGCTGATCGTTTTCGTCATCGGGGGAATGGCGCTCACGACGGACCGGGCCACCGGCTCCGCCATTCAGACGCTGACCGCTGCCAAGGCCGCGAAGGCCCCGGCGTCGCTGGACGACCCCGCCTGGCAGAAGGCCAAGGCCCTCGATGTGCCTTTCGAGGGCAAGGAGAAGTTCGCCGGCAAGAAGGCCGTTGTGACCACCCGGGCCCTCTACACCGACGATCACATTTTCTTCCTTTTCAAGTGGAAAGACGCCACCCAGAGCGTAACCAAGGGCGCCTGGCAGTTCGACGGGGAGAAGTGGGGCAAGCTCAAGGGCGACGAGGACCGCATCTCCCTGCAGTTCGAAATCAACCGGATCAACAACTTCGCCACCAAGGGGTGCGCCGTCCTTTGCCACGGCCCCGCGGGGGCGCCGATGAAGGATTTCAAATACGCCACCGCCACGGCGGCTGAAAAGGGCGACCTCTGGCACTGGAAGGCGGCCCGTTCTGACCCCTATCACTCGGCCGACGACGGCTGGCTGACGGCGGCGGGCGAGAAAACCGGCCGTAAGGACGATGCCGGCGGGGGCGGGGACGCCCGCAACGAGACCGAGGACAAGTCCAAGCCGCGCTTCATGCAAGACCCGGCCAAAAAGCCCTCCTTTCCGGGCTTCCTGCTGGCGGAAGAGGCGATCGAGATCAAGGACTATTCGGTTTTCAAAAAAGGGGACATCATCACCTACCGCATGCCGAAGAAACCCTCCGGCTCCCGGGCCGACATCAAGGCGTTGAGCCGTTACGCCGACGGCGGGTGGACGGTGATGCTCTCCCGCAAGCTCGACACCGGGAACGAGGATGACGTGGCCTTCAATCCGCGCCGGAAGTACCCCTTCGCCATGGCCCTATTCGACGATTCCGGGGACGCCGATTCCTACGACTCCGAGGCCCTGAACCTCGAGTTCGGCCGTTGAAACCCTGACCTGAAAGGCGGCCGGTCGAATGGAATCGTCGGACCGGCCGCCGGTACCGAACGCCCGGCAGAAAGGAGACGGCATGCGCGCAGGAAAGGTCGCCGGTCTGATGGTGATTCTGACTGCCGCCCTGGGAGTGGTTTTCGGGGGGCGTAGTCTCCTGGAATCGGCCGAACCGCAGTTGGCTGTCACCGCCGCGTATGTCCGGCAGGCACCGGCCGGGTTGGATGACCCTCTCTGGCGGCAGGCGCAGCCGGTCGATGTCCGCATCCGAGGCCGGGACAGCTTCGCCGGTGAAGATGTGACGGTCGTCACCCGCACCCTCTACACCGACCAACGCCTCTACTTTCTTTTCAAATGGCCGGACCGCACCGAAAGCGTGACCAAGCGGGCCTGGACCTTCGACGGCCGCAGCTGGAGCCACCTGGAGGGCGACGAGGACCGGATTGCCGTGCTGTTTGAAATCACCCGTATCAACGGCTTCGCCACCAAAGGGTGCGCGGTCGTCTGCCACAGCCCCCCGGACGTTCCCAGCAAGGAGTGGAAGTTCGCCACTCAGACCGCCGCGGAGAAGGGCGATCTCTGGCACTGGAAGGCGGCCCGCTCCAATCCGACCGAGTACGCCGATGACGGCTGGCTCACGATCGCCGGCAATCCATCCGGCTCCTACCGCACCACGGGGCGGCGGGTCGACGAGGGTACGGGCGGCGACGTCTACAACCAAACCGAGGGCCGGACTGGGCCCCGCTACATGCAGGACCCGCAGCGGCCGCCCTCTGCCCCGGGCTTCCTGATCTTAGACGACGCCGTCCCGATTCCCGCCAGCACCCAATTTTCCCCCGGTACGGTGATCACCTACCGCATGCCCAAACGGGCCGAGGGGTCGCGCGGTGACGTCGCGGCAAGCGGCCGCTATGCCGACGGTGGGTGGACGGTGATGCTCTCCCGCCAGCTCGATACCGGGCACGAGGATGACGTGGCCTTCAACCCCCGCCGGGATTACAGCTTCGCGATCGCCGTTTTCGACAACACGGGCGAGGAACACTCGAAGGGGATCCAGGCGCTCACCCTTAAGTTCGGCCGATAGCCGGAATAAACCATCCCCGCCCCAAGTGGCGAGGTATTTCAGCTTGAGGTTTGAGTCATTCTTATCGTGGTAAGCTGCGGGGAATTGGACCTGTGCGGATAAAAAAGATCGCGTGAAAGGAATGAGCATGAACGGCGCGGAGCACTCATCAGGGAAGCTGCTCACCTTTCTGGCGCTGGATCGCCATGCGGCCCGCCTCTGCGAGACACGCGTATCCGGCGACGCACTGACCTGGACCCGTTTTTGCGGCTCCCTGAGCCTGGCGCTCGTGGTCCTGCTATTTTTGAGCGGGGCCTTCATGATGTTCTATTATTCGCCCACTCCGGCCGCGGCCTATGACAGTGTGGACTTCGCCCAGTTCTCGCTGCCCTTCGGGGACATCATCCGCGGCGTCCACTACTGGGCCTGGAACCTGCTGCTCGTGGTGTTGGGGCTGCATCTGGCGGGGACGTTTCTGACTGCGGCCTACACAGAGCCCCGTCAGATGGTCTGGG
>JBFYWX010000199.1:0-3447 GCA_041310825.1 Desulfobacteraceae bacterium
TGCCCCAGTGCCTGTCGTGGTTGGACGGAGCCGAGTTGGAGCTCCGGTTTAAATGACACCGGGAACCTCAAAACCTTATATTTGAATGACGCTTAAACGAGTGCGAAAATCGCTGTTAAAAGCAAGCCACTGAGGGTGCAATGGGGTTCTTTTCAGCGCCCTAAAAAGGCGCCGTGAAAATGATAAAAGGCGACCAGCCTCTGTCTCCTTCCGATCGGTTCTCATGGGAGTATCGCTTGATATCACGTTCTCCGCCCTTGCATGCGCACGCATCTGAACACTGAACTCATTATAAATGATAAAGCCGAAAAACTCCAAGAACGGTTGGCCGGCTGGTCCACATCAGACTCTCATTCGATTTACCAAAAGCACTCCTTGACAGACCTGATCCTATCTCATATAGAGCCTTTTCGGCTAACTGCCCGAGAGACAATAAAATTTTTTCACTTCGAATTCAAATTTTAGAGGTGATCGCCGTCGCCGAAGACGCTGCAATAGGAGGGCTTCAGGACGGCCTCCGCAGGGGGTAGATCATATGAAAACCGCCTTCGACATCAAGCCTGCCGATGGAAAGCTCGGGATCCTCATCCCGGGAATGGGCGCCGTGGCCACGACGTTCATCGCGGGGGTTTTTGCCGTTCGCAGAAACCTGGGCAAGCCGATCGGCTCCCTGACCCAGATGGGGACGATCCGGCTGGGCAAGCGCACCGAGAAGCGCAGCCCGCGGATCAAGGAGTTCGTGCCGCTGGCCGAGTTGGCGGACATCGAGTTCGCCGGCTGGGACATTTTTGCCGACAGCGCGTACGAGGCGGCTTGCAAGGCGGGGGTGCTGGAGCGTACCCTGCTGGATAAGTTGAAAGAGGAGCTGGAGGCGATCCGCCCCATGCCGGCCGTGTTCGAACAGGCCTACGTCAAGCGGCTGACCGGCAGCCACGTGAAACAGGGCAAGACCAAGATGGACCTGGCCGGCCAGGTGCGGGAGGATATCCGCAGCTTCAAATCAAGCCGCAGGCTCGACCGCCTCGTCATGGTCTGGTGCGGGAGCACGGAGATTTTCATCGAGCAGGGGCCGGTGCACCGGTCGCTCGCGGCCTTCGAGCAGGGCCTGAAGGAAAACCACCCCGGCATCGCCCCCAGCATGATTTACGCCTATGCCGCCCTGATGGAGGGGATCCCCTACGCGAACGGCGCCCCCAACCTGACGGTGGACATCCCGGCCCTGCAGGAGCTGGCGAAACAGAAGAAGGTCCCCATCGCCGGCAAGGATCTCAAGACCGGCCAGACCCTGATGAAGACCATCCTGGCCCCCGGCTTCAAGGCGCGCATGCTCGGGATGAGCGGCTGGTTTTCGAGCAACATCCTCGGCAACCGCGACGGGGAGGTGCTGGACGACCCGGACTCCTTCAAGTCCAAGGAGGTGAGCAAGCTCGGCGTGCTCGACTACATCCTGCAGCCGGAGCTCTATCCCGACCTCTACGGAAACCTCTACCACAAGGTGCGCATCCACTACTACCCGCCCCGGGGGGACAACAAGGAGGGCTGGGACAACATCGACATCTTCGGCTGGCTCGGCTACCCCATGGAGATCAAGATCGATTTCCTCTGCCGGGACAGCATCCTCGCTGCCCCCATCGTGCTCGACCTGGCGCTCTTCCTCGACTTCGCCGCCCGCTGCGGGATGAGCGGGATCCAGGAGTGGCTCTCCTTCTACTTCAAGAGCCCCATGGTGGCCCCCGAGCTCTACCCGGAGCACGACCTCTTCATCCAGCTGAAAAAGCTCAAGAACACCCTGCGGCACATACAGGGGGAGGGGCTGATAACGCATCTGGGCCTTGAATACTACGATTGATGGCTTTGCATGAGCCCCAATTTCGGCGTTGCGCTGCGTTTCGCCGGCACTGCGCCGTACTCTTAGTACGCCTCGTGCCGCGAAACTTGCGCGCCTTGAACTTGGGCCTCCTGCAAAGCCATCGCATTGCCGTCTGTCAAGTGCATTTTCGGATATAACCACTGGCACAGCCAAACGATGGCCTAGTTTGCCCAAATTGATTCTGAAACGGCGGGGGCGCCTTGCCCTTGGGCGTGATCCGCTGCTTTGAAGCCGCCTACCGAAGGCTTTGCATGAGCCCCAATTTCGGCGTTGCGCGGCGTTTCGCCGGGGCTGCGGTCCCGCCATGGCGGGATACGCCTCGCGACCCGGAACTTGCGCGCCTTGAACTTGGATGAAATTTGCCCTCCTTTGCGCCCTCTGGCTGCTCGACATGGCGGCGCTGGCGGCGATCGGCCCCCTCGGGCATCGACTGCCGGCTGCCATGCTGCTCTACGGGCTGGGGTTCGCTCTGCTCATCGGGCTGGTGCGGTGGTTTCCTGAAAAACTCAGCGCCTCGCGCGCCTGGACCCTGGTGTTTGCTCTCGGCATTTCTGCCCGCTTGCTCTTTCTCTCTTATCCCCCCGGAAACGACATCTACCGCTACATCTGGGAAGGCCATGTCCAGAACCACGGGTTCAACCCCTACCTCCTTCCTCCGGACCGCCCGGCGCTGGACCACCTCGCCCGGGAGGGGCTCTCCGCCATTCGTGAGCGGGTGAACCACCCCTGGGTGACGGCCATCTACCCTCCCGCGTCACTTCTTCTCTTCCGGGTGATGGCATGGGTCAGCCCCACCGCACTTTTTTTTAAAACAATCTTGCTGCTCTTCGACATCGGAGTGATGGCGGTGCTCATGAAGATGCTGAAAGCGCGCGGGCTTCCCGCCCCGCGCCTGCTTTTCTATGTCGCCAACCCCCTCGTAATCGTCTTCATTGCCGGCCAGGGGCACCTGGACGTCATCCAAACGTTTTTCCTATTGCTCGCTTGCTTGCTCCTGATCGATCAGCACCGGGGCATCGCCGGCAGCCTGTGCCTGGGGCTGGCGGTGATGTCGAAATACATCGCCATGGTCGCGTTGCCCTTCCTCGGCCGCCGCAAGGATCGCTGGAAAAACCTGGCCGTGCTGGCTCCGCTCCTGCTCTATCTGCCATTTCTTGGGGCAGGGGAGGGGATTTTCAGCTCCCTCGGGTTGTTCTCAGCCTCCATGCACTACAACGACTCGATGGTTCACCTTTTGCGCTCGGTCCTGGGACAGCTCTCGCTGCCGGTGCTCCCGGGGCTGCTGTCCCTATGCATTGCCTGGGTCTATCTCACCGTGGACGACCCGCTGCGCGGAACCTATTTGTCGATCGCCGGCCTGCTGCTCTTCCTGCCGACCCTGCACCCCTGGTACCTGGTGCTGGTGGCGCCTTTTTTGTGCTTTTTTCCATCCACGGCCTGGATCTATCTCCAGGCCGCCATGCTTTTCACCTTCCCGGTGCTGGCGGTCGAGCTGGCCGGCGGGGGGTTCCATGAAGTCGGCTGGCTCAAGGCGCTCGTTTACATCCCTTTTTATGGATTGCTGATCGCTGGTCTTT
>JBFYWX010000213.1:0-7289 GCA_041310825.1 Desulfobacteraceae bacterium
CTCCGTCACCTGGGGGTTTTCCGCTCAGTGCTGCGGCACCTTTCTGAGCGTGGCCCGGCCGGACATCGTGACCCCCAAGGTGAACTCCATCTTGCAGGGGGCCGCCGATGCCGGCGCGGAGTGCATCGTCACCGCCTGCGCCATGTGCCACATGAACCTCGAGGTCCGTTGCTCCCTGAAGAGCCCGGTTCCGATCTTTCACTTCTCGGAAATGCTCTCCCTCGCCTTCGGGACCTCGAACCAGAAGGAGTGGTTCTCGCGGCACTTAATCGACCCGCGCCCGCTGTTGAAATCCAAGGGGCTGATGTAGCATGTAAAGTGCGGTGCGTGTGCTCTCAGAGGGGACGGCGGCCGGATGCTTCGTCCACCACCCGGCGGACATCGGTGAGGCATCAGGCGCCTTTGGGGTTTTTCTCCGCGCAGCGGCAGGCGCCGCGTCGCTTTTCGGCCATGATGCGCTCAAGGAGGGTCGAGCGGCCGTGGCGCTTGAGATCCTCGACGATCGCCTCGCGGGTGTAACCGAAACAGTGGCAGATCAGCTCCGGCATGGGTGATACCCTCCGGCGGCTGCCGGGTCGAACAGCTGGATTGCGATTGTTTCGCCGGCCGTAAGTTCCTCCCGGTCCTCGGGGATCCTGATGATCGCCTGTTTGCGGGCCATGGAAACGAGCCGGCTTGCCGGTAGGTAGGGGTGGACGTGCAGACCATCCTGACCCTGCTCCAGGCGCGCGTGAATGAACTCGGTCCAGCCCTTTGTGCCGGGGAGGCTCTTTCCCAGGCATGCCGTGGCCGTCGGGAACGGCTGGGGGCGGCTTCCGGCCATTTTCCGCAAGGCCGGCAGGGCGAGCTGCAGAAACGCCATCTCATTCGAAGGCGGCCCGCCGGGGAGCACAAAAAAAGGCTTGCCCGCCAGCAACCCGAAGCCGACCGGCTTTCCCGGGCCCATGCGCACCCGGTGGTAGATGCCCTCCCAGTCCATCGTCTCCACCGCTTTGAAAATAAGGTCTTTCTCGCTGCCCCAGGCGCCCCCGCTGGTCAAAAACACATCGACTCTCTCGAGCCGCATCCGGACGGCATCTCGGATCTCCTCCACGCGGTCGCCGACGATCAGGGCCTCATACGGGATGCCGCCCAGTTTCAGCCACGCGCAGATCTCGACGAGGTTGCTGGCGTAGAGCTGACCTTCCGCCATGGGGCGGCCGGGGGCGAGCACCTCGTCGCCGGTGGCGATTACGGCGACCCGCGGGGGGGCAACGGCGACCACGCTCTCCCGGCCCGCCGCCGCGGCGAGGCCGAGCAGCGGGGGCGTGAGGAGCTCCCCGCGCCGGACCACGATGTCACCGGCGGCGACATCGGTCGCGCATTTCAGAATGTTGCGTCCGGGGGCAGCGGTGGCCATGCACCGGACCATCCCGCCCTCCTCCCGGCAGAACTCCTCCGAGACGATGGCATCCGCCCCCTGCGGCAGCCGGGCGCCGGTGGTGACGCGGACCGCCTCGCCGCGGGCGATGCCGGTCGTGGCGGGACCGCCGGCGCTCAGGGAGCCTTTAAGTGCGAGCCGGGCCGGGGTGTTTGCCGAGGCGGATTTGAGATCTTCGGAGAAGACGGCGTAGCCGTCCTTGCGGGAGGTGCTGAGAGAGGGGCTGTCCACCAGAGCGCTGACATCCTCGGCGGCCGTCAGACCGGCCGCCTCGAGGAGCGGGACCTCCTTTGTCCCGCAGGGGGGGGCATGGGCCAGGGTGAGGTGGAGTGCCTCTTCGAAACCGATGAAGGTTTTCATGAGCGTTCGGGCGTACCGGGGGGCCTGGTTCTTCGGCGACGGCGAGAGGGCGCCCGGACAGGGCTTGCCGAGGGCCTTATTCCGAATTTAGAATAAAGAGGCCATCGATATTATGAATGGCGTAGCGGATGGACTTCAGCACTTTGAGGGCCCGGGTGAAGTTCATCGCGATGCCGATGCTTTCGGCCAGCACGATCAGGGAGTCGACGTCGTCGTCCGAGATGTTCCAGACATCGTGGTGGTACAGCCGCATCGCCCCGATCAGCTTTTCGTGAAAGCGGATGGGAATCGATACGATCGCCCCGATCCCCTCTTTTCTGGCATCCTCCGGGTATTGAAGGCGATCGGTCTTGTGAACATCGGGGATGATGGTCGCCTCCCCGTTGGAATCCCCGGCCAGGCTTTTTTCGGTCAGGACCGGCCCTTTGTAGACATAATCCGTGCTGAGTCCGAAATTCGCCAGCGCTTCCAACTCCTGGGATTCGGGATTTAGCGCAAAAATGGTGCACCCCTTGATATCAAGGGCGGCGACCAGAAGCTGGGCGATCTGGTTGGTCATGATCTCGAGGTCTTCGGATTGCGCCATGGCCCGAAAGACAACTTTGAACACATTGAAATCGATTTTTTTATCGACGCTCATGGAATTCCTCCTGGGCTGATGGCGATCGCCGGATAAGACCCCTGAAGCCTATGAAACCACGCAAACGGTCGTTCCCTGCACCGCCATGATGATCTTGTTTGAGACGCTTCCTGAAAAAAACCGGGCGATGCGGGCCGGTCTGCGATTTAGGATAATCACGTCGAACTTGTTGTACATGTTCAGCTCGAGGATTTCACTGGCGACATCTTTCTGCCGCGGCCTGTAAATGGTTTTGATGCGGGCTTCATCAAAGCCTTTGGCAACCAACTTCTGCTTGACGGAATTCAACTCGGACTCCCGCTGGGCCAGTCTGTTGGTCAGATAGGTCAGACTTTCTTTCAGCTTGCCGGTGCCGGAGGCATCCGACGCCTCGATCTTGGGGATCGGTGCGTAGGCCTTGAAAATGGTTATTTCCACGGAGGTGAGATGGGAAAACGCTTCGATAGCAAAATCAACGGCCTTTTGATCCAGTGGAGTGAAATTGTAGGGAAGCAGGATTTTTTGGATGACCATCGTATCGCCCCTTTCCGTGGATTTGGTGTGAGGGTTGAACTTTTTTCAAGAAGGGACTGCTTCAGGCTATGGAGGGAGGCGAAGCTGGTCTCGCCCGGAATTCCCAAACCATATTCTGTAAAGGTAACCCTTCAATTTTAGCCGAAGCGCAAGAAACAGAGCTCCGAAGCGATGAAGATGGTCTACTAGTTAACCAAATTGACATGGCTCCACGACATCTGTCAATAAAAAAACCGACCAGGTATCGCGGCATGCCGGCGATTAGAAGCCCGACACTATCCCGATCATCCCTCCGGCCGCAGTGCTCCGTTCGCAGGGTTTCTGCTCCATTAGCCATTTTCCTGGGCCGGTCCCGCCTCCTGCGCGCTTCCCGCAGCAGGCGCCCTGCCCTTTCCCTTGAATCCACAAGCGGATTCTGTTATTCGACCCGAACGTTTCGGTGCAAATGCTATTTCGAGACTCCGGGAGGGGTCGAGGGAGGATCATGGTGGAGCAGCGGGAGCTATCCCATGCGGAACTGGACGCTCTGGCCCGGGAGTTCCGGTACGTGGTCACGGACGCCATTTGCCGGTCCGGGTCCGGGCACATCGGCGGGGTGATGAGCCTTGTCGAGATCGTCATCAGCCTCTATTTTCAGGTCATGCACCTGCGCCCGGAGGAGCCCGAATGGCTTGAGCGCGACCGGCTGGTCCTTTCCAAAGGCCACGCCGGGCCCATCGTCTACATGGCGCTCGCCTATCGCGGGTTCTTCCCCAAGGCCTGGCTCGCCACGATCAACCGCAACGGCACCCGGCTTCCGAGCCACATGGACCAGATCCTGACCCCGGGGGTCGAAATCACCGCGGGCTCCCTCGGCCAGGGGCTCTCCTGCGCCTGCGGCATGGCCCTTGCGGCCAAGCTGGACGGCCGCACGCATCGGGTCTTCTGCATCATCGGCGACGGTGAGAGCGACGAGGGGCAGATCTGGGAGGCGGCGCTCTTCGCCGGCCACCGCCGGCTCGACAACCTCATCGCCATTTGCGACTACAACAAGATGCAGATCGACGGCCGCACCGAGGAGGTGATCAGCCTCGAACCGCTCGTGGACAAATGGCGCGCCTTCGGCTGGGAGGTCTTCGAAATGGACGGGCACGACTGGGATGCCATCCGCGCCACCGTGGCCGCCGCCGATGCGGTCCGGGGCAAGCCGGCCATGATCGTCGCCCACACGATCAAGGGCAAGGGCAACCGCGAGTCCGAGGGGCTGGTCGACTGCCACAACATCAAGGTGCCCGACCAGGCGACCTATGAACGTTACATGTGCGGCCTGGAGTGCAAACTGGACTTGCCCTATTAGGTGGCTTGAGGGTTGAAGCGATGACCGACTATTCTGAGATGGAGATGCGGGTTGTTTACGCGCGGACGCTGAACGAGCTGATCGAACGCGACCCCAACGTCTTCTGCCTGGAGGCCGATCTCGCCAAGGCGGATGCCACCATCCCCGAAGTTTCCGGCAAACACCCGCGCCACTTCATCAACTGCGGGGTGCAGGAGGCGAACATGATCGGGGTGGCGGCCGGGCTGGCGCGCGAGGGCAAGATCCCCTTCTGCGCGACCTTCTCCGCCTTCGCCTCCCGCCGCTGCTACGACCAGATCACGATCAGCGTCGCCTACGCCAACAACAACGTCAAGATCGTGGGCAACTCCCCCGGGATCACCCAGGGCCCGAACGGCGGCACCCATATGTGTTTCCAGGATCTCGCCATCATGCGGGCTATGCCGAACATGCACGTCTACAGCCCGGCGGACGCGAACGAGCTCAGGGCGGTGATGTTCCACATGGCGGTGCACCGCCAGCCGACCTACCTGCAGCTGGTGCGGCTCAAAATGCCCAAGATTCTAGACGAGAACTGCCGCTTCGACCCGCAGCAGGCCGTGCGCCTGACCGAGGGGGCCGACGTGACCCTGGTGGCCACGGGCTTCATGACCCGCTTTGCGCTCGAGGCCGCGCACGTGCTCGCCGCGGAGGGAATCGGGGCCGACCTGCTCCACTATCCGTCCGTGAAACCCTTCGACCGGCAGAGCCTGATCGCCTCCGCGCGGAAAACCGGCGGGGTCGTCACCGTGGAAAACCAGAGCATCATCGGCGGGTTGGGCAGCGCGGTCAGCGAGGTGCTGGGCGAACATCACCCGGTGAAGGTCAAGCGCCTGGGGGTCCCTGACCGGTTCGGCGAGGTGGGGGACCAGGAGTACCTGTTCGAAAAGCACGGCTTCGGCCCGCAGCACATCGCTCAGGCCTGTCGGGAGATGGCCCGCGCCGCCAGGTGACGCCCGGCCCTCCGACGCCGCTGCCCCTTCACGGAAAGCCTTAGGCCATGAACTCCCGGGGTGCCGAAGCGAGCGGCGCGAGCTCCTGGCGGCGGACGCTCTACATTATGGTCTTCTGCCAGGCGATGACCTCGATCGGGTTTTCGAGCATCTTCCCGTTCCTGCCGCTCTACGTGAAATCCCTGGGCTCGGTGACCGGTCTCGGCACCGATTTTCTCTCCGGGCTGGTCTTCTCCTGCCAGGCCTTCAGCATGATGGTGGCCTCCCCGTTCTGGGGGGCGCTCGCGGACCGCTGGGGACGCAAGCTCATGGTGGAGCGGGCCATGTTCGGGGGGGCGCTGCTCCTGGGGCTGATGGCCTTTGTGCGCTCGGCCGAGGAACTGGTGCTTCTGCGCACCATCCAGGGGCTGATCACCGGGACCATCGGTGCGGCCAACGCCCTCGTGGCCTCCCAGGTCCCACGGGAAAAGACCGGCTACGCGATGGGGCTTCTGCAGGTCGGGATGGGCCTGGGGGTCGGCCTGGGGCCGATCATCGGCGGGGCCGTGGCCGACGCCTTTGGCTACCGGGCGGCCTTCTACGTCACTGCGGCGATGCTGGCCGCGGCCGGGGTTGTCGTTTTCTTCGGCGTCGAGGAGTGTTTCAACGCACCAGCCGAAGGCGTCGGAGAGCGAAAGATCACTTTCTGGCAGGGGTGGCGCCAGATCCTCACCGCGGCCGGGGTCCCCACCACCTACAGCCTGCGCTTTCTGGATTCGCTCGTGCGCATGCTCTTTCTCCCCATCCTGCCGCTCTTCGCCCTGGAGCTGATCTTGGACGCCACCCGGGTCAACATCTTCACCGGGCTTGTGATCGGCTCGGCCTCGGCTTCGGCCGCCGTCTTTTCCGTCTTCTTCGGCCGCCTGGGCGATCGCACCGGTCACCGGCCGATCGTCATCCTGGCCGCGTTCCTGGGGTTTCTCGCCTTCATGCTGCAGAGCTTCGCGACGAGCGGCTGGATGTTCCTCGTGCTCCAGGTGTTCGCGGGCATCGCCCACGGCGGGATTGTCACCGGTGTGAGCGCGCTCCTCGCCCGCTACACCGCCTGCGGGGAGGAGGGGGCGGTCTACGGCCTGGACAACTCGATCAACTCCGGCGCCCGCACCATTGCACCGATGCTGGGGGTCTCGATCGCTCTGTGGCTGGGCCTGCGGGCGGTCTTCGGTGCGGCCGCTCTGCTCTACCTGGCGACCGCGTTCCTCGCCCTGCGCGCCCTGCCCCGGTCCGCCGCCTGCGCGCCTCCCCCGGTTCCGCCCCGCTGAAAGGCCCGTGAGGCTCTTCGAACGCAAGGGGCGCCTTGCGGCCGGCAAGGATGCGGACCTCCTGATCCTGGACCGGGGCGGGAGGCTCGCGTCCGTTGTCGCCATGGGTCGGATCATGCTCGACCGGGAAAAGCTCCTGGTCAAGGGGACGTTCGAGGAGTAGCGGGCTGCCGGAGTAATCAGGAGGGGCGTTTATGGATAGCGAAAAGAATGATGCCGCCGCCGAAAGTTATCGTACCAGACGACCGCTGATCGGGATCACCTGCTCCCGGGTGACCGGCGGGGCCTGGGGGATCTATTCCCTGGGCCACTTCATGGACTACACCTTTGCCGACTATAGCCAGGCGATCCTGCACGCCGGCGGGGCGCCGGTCATCCTCCCGGCGGCCCAGGACACGAAAAGCCTGGAGCGAATTCTGGGGGCGATCCAGGGCCTGATCCTGAGATCTGGGTGAACGGCAAGCACCATCAGGCGGTGAAGGCGCCGGCCGAAGGCCTCACCGTTGCCGCCCGGGCGAAGGACGGGGTGGTCGAAGCCCTGGAACACCCGGGCAAACGCTACGTCATCGGCGTCCAGTGGCATCCCGAAGGGACGTGGCGGGATGACGCGTGTTCCAAGAAATTATTCGGGTCCTTCGTGCGAGCTGCCGGAGAAGTGTCGTAAAGACTGAATCCCCCCCGCCTTGTCTTACGCGTTGCACAACACCTGCGGCAGCGCTTCGTCAGCGAGCAGGTTCAGATTTTGTGG
>JBFYWX010000216.1:0-25439 GCA_041310825.1 Desulfobacteraceae bacterium
ACCATGGCCGTGGCGCCTACTCAAGACAACTGGTGATCAACCTATGCTGGCTTAATCCCGTGCAAGAAATTTTTTGCACAACGAACATGAAAAACACCTATTCGGTGCAAAATTCAGGTAAAAAGTTGGACAGAATTTAAATCTTTGTAAACACAATGCCAGTCTGGTTTTGCTGGGGCGTGTAAAAATATTGTACACAAAACACACACACAATTTCATTGGTAAGAGACTAAAATGCCTAAAATTTAAAGAGACCAACCGAACACCAAGCATCCATTCAACCAATAACCTATTCACCTATCACCTAACACCGCTTTTCCCGGGAGGTCTGCGATGGAACAGTTCGTCATGGCCATCGACCAGGGGACGACCGGCTCGCGGGTTTTGATCGTCAACTCCGCCGGCCACATCGTCGCCAACGCCTATTCCGAGTTCCCCCAGATCTATCCCCGGCCCGGGTGGGTCGAGCACGACCCGGAGGCGATCTGGCAGGCCACGCTCGCGGTCATGCGCCAGGCGCTCGCGGCGGCCGCCCTTGCGCCCGCGCGGATCGCCGCCATCGGGATCGCGAACCAGCGCGAGACGACCGTGGTCTGGGATCGCCGCACGCTCGCGCCGGCCCACCCGGCCATCGTCTGGCAGTGCCGGCGTACGGCCGGTATCTGCGAGCGGCTCAAGGCCGAAGGCCTCGAGGGTCTTTTCCGTGACCGGACCGGGCTCCTGCTGGACCCCTATTTTTCGGGCACCAAGCTCAAGTGGCTCCTGGATGAAGTCCCGGGTCTCAGGGCGCGCGCGGAATTCGGCGAGCTTGCCTTCGGCACGGTGGACAGCTGGCTGATCGCCCGGCTCACCGGCGGCCGCTGCCACACGACCGATTACACGAATGCCGCGCGCACGCTTATGTTCGACATCCATGAGCGGGCCTGGGACCCCGACCTTCTGGACGTCCTGGACATCCCGGCGGCCCTGCTGCCGGAGGTAGGGGCCTCGGCGCGTGTGGCCGGCCTCACGGCCCCGGACATCGCCGGCGCCGAGATCCCGATCGCCGGCATTGCCGGGGATCAGCAGGCGGCGCTTTTCGGGCAGGCCTGTTTCGATGCGGGCCAGGCCAAGAATACCTACGGCACCGGCTGTTTTCTTTTGGTCAATGCCGGCCCTAAACGGATGGACCCGGGGCCGGGGCTGCTCCTCACCCTGGCCTGCGATGGCCGGGGGCGGCCCTGTTATGCGCTGGAGGGGTCGGTCTTCATTGCCGGGGCGGTCGTGCAGTGGCTGCGGGACGGTTTGGGCCTGATCCGCAGCGCGGCGGAGACCCAGGCGCTGGCCGAGAGCATTCCCGACTGCCAGGGGGTGGTGATCGTGCCGGCCTTTGCCGGGCTGGGGGCCCCGCACTGGGACATGCATGCCCGTGGCGGGATTTTCGGGATCACCCGCGGCACGACCCGGGCCCAGATCGTGCGCGCGGCACTGGAGAGCATCGCCTACCAGACCCGGGACCTGGTAGGGGCCGTCGCCGCCGCCACCGGCATGAAATTCAGCGAGCTGCGGGTGGACGGAGGGGCCTGCCGCAACGATTTCCTGATGCAGTTTCAGGCGGACATTCTCGACTGCGCGATCAACCGTTCCCGGTATCTGGAATCCACCGCCATGGGGGCGGCTTTTCTGGCGGGGTTGGCCATCGGGTTCTGGAAAACGCCGGAGGAGATCATCGCCCTCAGGTCTTCGGAGAAGATGTTTTACCCGGAAATCGACCCCGAACGGCGCGAGCGGCTCTACCGCGAGTGGCGGCAGGCGGTCGAGCGGGTCAAGAGCCGGTCCTAGCGCAGTCCCTTCAACCGATCCAACCGGCTCGTGATTTCCGTGACCCGGATGCCGTACTTCTCCTTGCGGACGACCACCTCGCCGCGGGCGATCAGCACATCGTCGGCGAGGATGTCGACGGGTTCCCCCTCGAACTTGGCGAGTTTGACCGCGGAGCCGGGGCTGAGCTTCAGGAGCTCGCGGATCGGGATCTTCGTGCGGCCCAGCTCCACCGTGAGCTCCATGGGGATGTCGAGCAGGATCTCGAGCCCGAGGTCCTCGGGGGCGGAAGGCGCTGGGGACGCCTCGCCCTCGGCCGCCGGCGCGCCGCCGAGCGTCTCCGGTGAGCCGGAATCGAGGCGGCCGTCGGCCTCCGCAACCTTTTTCAACCCGACCTCGGCCACCAGCAGGTGATCGGCGTGCCGGTACGCGAGGCGCTCGAAGCGATCCATGCCCAGGGAACGAATGGTGAAATCGGTGCCGTTGGCGATCGAGGGGGTCGAAAGGACGCAGGCGTATCCGGCATCGTTCAGGGCCGATGTCAGATGGCCGCCGACGATGGTAGTGATTTCGGCGATCAGGTCGCGGACCTCGCGGCCGGCGTCGTCCGCGGCGGGCTCCCGCCCGTGCCGGGCGGCCGCCATCACCCGGCCGAAATCGAGCGTCACCTGCAGGTTGATGGTGCCGGTGAGCTGTCCGGCGAAATCGAGGGTGCCCACCATGCGCTGCACCCCGCTGCCGGGGGGCGGCTCGGGGTCGGCCGGCTGAATTTCCAGGGACAACAGGGTGCCGAAGGTCTCGACGAGCGAGCGGCCGATGCGAGCCTTGAGATCCAGTGATTCAATTGTGTTCATAGGTCCGGGGCCGGCTACTTTGAATATTTCGTGACCACGGCGCTCATCTGCTGGGCCAGATTGGCGGCGCTACGCTCTCCGGAGAAGGTCGCGACCCTCTCCCCCTGTGGCGACAGGAAGATGACGGCCGGGATCCCCCGCACCTTGTAGCCGGCAAAGGTCTCAGGGTCCTTGTCCACATCCAGGTAGATGGCGACCAGCTTTCGGGAGGCGGCGACGACCCGCCGCTCCGACCAGAGGGACTTCTTCATCTCCACGCAGGGTCCACACCAGTCGGCGGTGAAAAAAACCAGGGCCGGCCGGCCCGTTTCGCGGGCGAGCCGCAGGCCGTCGGCATGGCGGGTCACCCATTCCACCATCTCCCCGGCCCCCGCCCCGGGCTCCGTGAAGCACCCCGCGGCGCTCGCCAGGAGCCAAAGCAGCAGGGCCAGGCTCGGATATGACAGCGATCGCCTCAACGTTTGAGCATCTCGAAGGGGTCCCGCTCCCACTGCCGGTTGTCGGCATCGGTGGCGGCGCCGTCGGAGCCGTAAAAATCGACGGCCACCAGGTGCGCGCACATGGCCTTGATCTTCGCAGCCACCGGCAGGTGATCCGGGTGTTTCTGGTAGCGTTCGAGGGCCGGCAGGTTGGCAAAGAGGGATACGAGCGCAAAATCGTAGGAGCGCTCCGCGCGCAGGACATCGCGGCCGAACTCGTAGACCTGGATTTCGATGATCTTGTTGGGCAGATCGTTCAGAAGCGATTCCAGCTCCCGGATCTCCTCATCGCGGGTCCCGGGCTTGAACTTCATCAGCACCACGTGGTTGAGCATCGGCTCCTCCCGGTCTTCGGAGAAAGGGTGAACGGCGGCCGCCGCAGGCCGACGTCACTTGGCCGGGATCCACTCCGGCCGGCCGGCCAGCCGGACAGCGACATCCGTGAACCACACCCGGAACCCGTCATCCGCTCCGCGGTGGTCGAGCGATAGGGTGAGCGGGCCGGCCCGGCGGTAGTCCTGCCAGGTTGCAATCCGGGTCGGCGTCGGGTCGCCGCCCTTGCGATAGATCCACTGCACAATTCGGTCGGATTTGTCAACGAAGAGCTCGTAGACGTCGCCCGGGGTGTAGCCCTCGTTCGAAGGGTAGCTCACCACGAGCCGCCGGGCCTGGCCGGTCCCGATGGGAAGAGCGGCGGGGGTCTGGTCCACCGTCACCACCGCCGACCGGTCCCAGAACAGCCGCAAGGGGAATATCAGCCAGTAATTGTCGTTCACGAACCAGGGGTCGACTTTCCTGATCAGCTCGTTCGACTGGGGGCCGAGACCCGCCCGTTCATAGGCGACCGTGCCGCCCTGCTCGTCGGTCCCCAGAAAGGTGACCCGGTCGGCCTGCGGCATCCAGGCCCAGCGGCGGCTGACCACCCGCTCCCCGATCTTGGCGTTGAAGGTATAGCGGATTTCCTCCACCTGGCCGAATTCTTGGATTCCGTAGGCACGCGCCAGCCGCTCCCGCGTCGGGTCGGCTTCGGAGTGTGCCGCCGCCAGCACCAGCGATAAAAGAAGTGTCGTGCCGATCCAGATCCGGGACCGGCGCGTACAAGCGTGTTGCATGAGATCCTCCTCGAGGTGATCCGGCCGTTCAGCCGGTCTCGCCTATAGTTTCTCGTATCCTGAATTGAAATCCGGAGAATCAATAGCGGCGCATGGCGCCACCACATCCGCAAAAGAGCTCAGCTCCGGTGGGAGTGGCTCCCGGCCTTCGCAGCCAGGCTGCTTCGGCGGCGTAGTCTACCGCCTCGGCAAGACTCCCAAAGAAAGAAGACCCAACTTACTTGAAAGATGCCGATTCTATGCTCTTGCGGAGTATTCTAGTGCCTGCGGCCGCCTTTTGCAACGCCCACTGATTTCGGCCGAAGGCGGAAGAGCGCTGGGGATGGGGATAAATGCCACCGGCCTCAGCCGGTGCCCAGGTTACCCTGCCGGCCGCCGGGCGGCGGTCTTGCGGGCATGGACGATCTGGTTTTTGAGCTCGCTCAGGATGAAGCTGCTTTTCAGGCTGCGGGCGATCTCCTCCTCGTTGGGGGCCTTGCCCAGCGTGGCGGCCGCATGGTGGCGGATGGCTGCAATCCCGGCGCCGATCCCCTCGATGAAATAGCCGGCCCGGGCGAGGCTGTTGCCGGGGCAGCCACCCGCCAGGTTGATGCGGTGGCGCGGAGGGACGACGTCCTCCGCCGGCGAAGCCTCGGCCGGCTCGGGCGGCTTCTTGCGAAGGTAGCTGATCTGGTTGGTGACCTCGTCGCGGGTGAAATAGGTTTTCAGGGCGGCGGCGATTTCATCCTGGGTCGCTTCAGTCCCGGTGGCGCGTGCAACGTACATCATTACGGCCAGGACGGCCTGTTGGGTGCTCTCGTCGAGTTTGATCACGCGGCACCACCGATCGGCAAACGCGGCGTGAAGGGATTGACGCCGAACGTGAAAAGCCGTGCAGCTCTCCTGGCGGATACCTGCACGGCCTCCGGTACAGTCTCGGCAGACGGATGGGGTTTCACACGGCCCGCGGGCGGCCCGTTGCCCCGAGCGGAATCAGAACTCCCCGAGCGGGCGGTCGAACGTCCAGTCGAAGGGCGTCTGGACCAGGGCCTCGGTGGTGGCGTCGACATTGCCGCCCAGGTAGGCGAAGGGATAGCTCACGACCCAGGCCGCGGTCCCGATCACGGTGGCGCAGATGCCGAGCGGCCGCATGGCCACGGTGTCCCAGATCATCATGCCGCCGCTGGGTTTGTCGGCCTGCATATGCTCGGCCGCTTGCAGGGCGGGTGCCAGCGGGGCCAGCATGAACGCCGCCGCCATAACTGTGATCATCGCGAGTTTTCCGAATCCAACCATGGCAACCTCCTTGACGACACTATCAGACGGTTTTTAAAATTTGGGATTGACGGCTTCCGGGGAAGCGGGGTATGGCCTTTCCCGTAAGCTCATCCTGTCAGAGAGCCCGGCGCGAATCGGTTGGGCGACTCAAGTAACCTTATTATACATCAAAAACGGCTGCGAATTCAAATTTTTTAAATTTTCAATTCATTCCGGACGGTTGCAATAGTTCGGCCCCCCTCCGGATCCGGCGCTAAAAAAGCCCGCCAAAAGAGTTCCAGCGATGGCTGCCTCCAGCGACACCCTCATCGAAGTTGCCGTCGCCCTGCCGGTGCACGGCACCTTCACCTACCGGGTGCCGACCGACCTATGCTCCGCGGTCGACATCGGGATGCGGGTGCTGGTGCCTTTCGGCCGCCGCCGCGCGACCGGCTATGTCATGGGGCCGGGTGCGCTCGAAGAGCGGACCGGGATCAAGTCCATTCTGGGGGTGATCGACCATCGCCCCATCTTCCCCCCGGTCCTGGCCCCCCTTTTTCGCTGGGCGGCCGACTATTACCTCCACCCTTTGGGAGAGGTCATCAAAACAGCCCTTCCTGGCGGGCTGACCGTATCCGAGGCCCCTGTCTTCAGCCTGTCGGAGGAGGGGCGTCGCCGGCGCGATGACCTATCCACGCCTGCCGCCATCCGGGCTGTTTTGGGGAAGCTCTCCGGCGGGTATCTTTCCGCCGCCGGGCTGCGCCGGCGCCTCGGCGCGCAGTTCCGCCCGGAGATGCTCGACCGGCTGGCGGCCCAAGGGGTGGTCCTGAGGGAGATGCGCCTCAAAGGGGCGCGGGCGAAAACCCTTCTCGAACCGCGCCTCAGGCCCCTGCGCCCGGATTTCGGCCACGTCGGGCGCTCCCCGAAAAAGACGCTCATCCTTCAGGCGCTTGCGGCGGCGGGGGACCTGTCGGTGCGGGAACTGGCGGATCGGGTGCCCGGCGCCGCGGCGCACCTGCGCGCCCTGATCGACGCCGGTCGGATCGAACGCTATTCGCGTCGGGTCTTCCGGGACCCGTTCGGGGATCCGATCGAACCGGACGCGGCGCCGGAGCTTACTGCGGAGCAGCAGTCGGCCGTGGCGGCGGTGGAAGCGGCCCGGCCCGCGGGGTTTAGCTGCTTTCTCCTGAACGGGGTGACCGGCAGCGGCAAGACGGAAGTTTACATGCGGCTTGCGGCCGACCGCATCGATGCCGGTCGCGGCGTGCTCGTCCTGGTCCCGGAAATCGCCCTGATCACCCAGACCGAACGGCGGTTTCGCGCCCGCTTCGGGGAGCGGGTCGCCCTGCTTCACAGTGGGCTCTCCGCCGGGGAGCGCTACGATCAGTGGTGCCGGATCCTGCAAGGGGAGGCGCTCATCGCGATCGGCGCCCGTTCGGCCGTGTTTGCCCCTTTTGCGGATCTCGGGCTGATCGTCGTGGACGAGGAGCACGACACCTCCTACAAGCAGGAGGGGGGGCTGCCCTACAGTGCGCGGGACCTGGCCGTGGTCCGCGCTCGTCAGTGCGGCTGCCCCGTGATCCTGGGGTCGGCCACCCCTTCCCTGCAGTCGACCTACAACGTGCGGCGCGGGAAATACGTCGCGCTCAGGCTGCCCCACAGGGTCCGACAGCGGCCGCTGCCCGATGTCCACGTCGTGGACCTGCGCACCTGCCGGGACCTGCGCGGGCCCGGGCGCTTCATCAGCGCCGAGTTGAAGCAGGCCCTGGAGGAGACCCTCGCCCAGGGCGACCAGGCCCTGATTTTCCTCAACCGGCGGGGGTTCGCCAGCTTCCCCGTCTGCGCCGCCTGCGGCAGTCCGCTGCGTTGCCGCCACTGCGATATCTCCCTCACCCTGCACCAGTCGGCCCAGGCCTACCGTTGCCATTACTGCGGGTTCAGCCTGCCGGCCGGGACCGGCTGCGAGCGATGCGGGTCGGGCAGCATCAAGCATCTGGGGCTTGGAACCGAGAAGGTGGAGGCGGCGGTGCGGGCCCTCTTCCCCCAGGCCCGCATCGCGCGGATGGACCGTGACACGACCGGGCGCAAGGGCGCGTTGGTCGGTCTTTTGAAAGGGCTGCGGGAGCGGACGATCGACATTCTGGTGGGCACCCAGATGGTGGCCAAGGGACACGACTTCCCGGACATCACGCTGGTGGGGATCGTGTGCGCCGACCTCTCCCTGAGCTTCCCGGATTTCAGGGCGGCCGAGCTCACCTTTCAGCTGCTGGCCCAGGTGGCCGGCCGGGCGGGCCGCGGCGACCGGCCGGGGCGGGTGATCCTGCAGGCCTACACCCCCGATCATTTCAGCATCCGCACGGCCCGGGACCAGGACTACGACGCTTTTTACCGTCACGAAATCGAGTTCCGCGAGGCGCTCGGCTATCCGCCGGTCACCCGTATGGTGCAGCTGCGCATCGCGGGCCGGGATGCCAGACGCACCCGCGCAACCGCCGAGAAGCTCGGCGCCGCTTGTCGGGCGCTCCTGGCGGCCGAAACCGGCGTTGCCCGGCTGATCCAGGTCATGGGTCCGGCCGAGGCGGCCCTTTCACGGATCGCGGGCCACTATCGCTGGCAGATCCTGCTCAAATCACCCCGTTCAGGGCCGCTGCAGCGATTTGTCCAGCGTCTTTTGGCCGAAGGCCCCCGCGGTTTCGGCGACCGGCAGGTACGGGTCGTGGTCGATGTGGACCCGCTGTTTCTCATGTAACCGGGCCGGTGCCGACCTGCGCCCCCGATCGTCCGTTTTTCCCGCGGCCTGCTTGACTTTGAGAGGAGCCTCTCATATTATTTTGGGCTTCATACAGTCGGGTGGCGCTGAAGAAGCAGCTTCCACCCCGGCAGAGATCGAAGGGGCGAGATACCTAAAGGTTTGAAAGAGATTGCATCTTCTCTCATTCTGTTCCCCCCGCACGCAGGGGGGTGTCATAGGAAACGCATCATGAACGAGGTCAAGGTCGTCGCCTTCGACTGCGACGGTGTGATGTTCGACACCGCGGAGGCCAACCGCGCCTATTACAACCACATCCTGGCGCACTTCGGCCGCCCGCCCATGGACGAGGAGCAGCTGTGTTTCGTGCACGCCCACACCCTGCACCAGTCCCTGGAGCACCTGTTTGCGGATGGGTCCGAGCGTCGCGTGGCTTTGTCCTTTCGGGCCACGATGGACTACGGCCTGTTCCTTCGCTACCTGACCATCGAGCCCACCTTGATCGGCCTGCTCGATTGGATGCGGGAACGCTTCAAGACCGCCATCGCCACCAACCGCACCGATACCATGGACCGGCTGCTGCGGGAGTACGGCCTGCGCGAGCGCTTCGACCTGGTGGTGACCTCCCTCGACGTTGAACGGCCCAAGCCCTCACCGGATCCGCTGCTCAAAATCCTGACCCATTTCGGAATCGAGCCGCGCCAGGCGGTCTTCGTTGGGGATTCGGCCATCGACGAAGCCACGGCCCGGGCCGCCGGGGTCTGGTTCGTGGCCTACTGCAACCCGGCGCTGGACGCCGATCGCCACATCCGCCGTCTGAAGGAACTGGAGGCCATGCTGGGCGGGGTGGTTTCGAATTGAGAGATCCCAGGAGAGTGTATGCCAATGGAAGCTGATGAGCGACGCAACGGGGACGACCCCGTGGAGGATGACACCTCGCAGTGGTCCCGCCGGCGGCTTTGCAGCGACGGGAACTGCATCGGGGTGATCGGTGCGGACGGCCGCTGCAAGGAGTGCGGCAAACCCCATGCCGCGGGCGGGGAGGTCGCCCCGGCACCAGCGGCGGACGAACCGACTCCGGCGGCCGAGGAGCGCCCGGATGAAACGGCGGATGTGAAGCCTCAACCGGAGCAAGGTGCGGACGAGTGGTCCCGCCGGCGGCTTTGCAGCGACGGGAACTGCATCGGGGTGATCGGTGCGGACGGCCGCTGCAAGGAGTGCGGCAAACCCTATTCCGTCTGAGCCGGGAAGCGCCCCCGCCGCGGAGGTGGCGTGGAGGAGGAACCCTGTCGATGAAATGCCTGCCGCTCCATGCGCGCGTGGATGTCTGCGTGAGCGTCGAGGTGAAATTGATCTACCGCACGCCGGGAACGGGCGACCTGCGCTTCGAGCTGGTGCGCCGGGAGGCCCAGCTCAAGGCCAAGCACATCGGCAGCAACCACGAGGCGGCGATCGCCGAAGCGGTGCGCGCGGCGATGGCCGAGGAGGAACTCGGGGCGGGCTGACCCGCCGGGGGCAACCTGTTGGATGGCCCTGTCAGGCGGCTTTGGCGCCCTGCCGGACCGGCAGCGCGATGGTGAACAGCGCCCCGCCCTCCGGGGCGTTGGCGGCCGAGATCCGGCCCTGGTGGTCCTCGACGATCCCATGGCAGATGCTCAGTCCGACCCCCATCCCCATGGGCTTTTTGCTGGTGAAGAAGGGGTCGAAAATCCGTTCCAGGTCGGCCTCTGGGATCCCCGGCCCGTTGTCGTGCACCTCCAATAGGATCTCATCCCCCCGGTTCATGGTTCGCACCTTGATCCTACCGCCTTTGCCTTCGGCGAGGTGGGCCTTTTCGAAGTAGCCGGGCACCCCGGGGATGGCGTCGACCGAGTTGTTGACGAGGTTCATGAGGACCTGGGCCAGTTGCTGCGGGGAGGCGAAGAGGGTGGGACGCGCGGCGGCCAGATCGAGTTCGGCCGAGATGATGTTCTTTTTGAGCAGGCTGCGGACGAGAGCCATCGTGTTCGCGACCACCTGGTTCACGTCGGCCGGCTGTTTCTTCTCCTTGCCGGGCCGGTTGAGGTCGATCAGGTTCTTGACCGTGTCGCGGATGCTGTTGAAGGCGCTTTTGACGAGATCGAGCTTGCGGGTCAGGTAGGTGTCGTCTTCGTATTTGGACCGCATGACGTTGAGAAGCGCGCTGATGCCCTGGAGCGGGGAGTTGATCTCGTGGGCGATGGAGGCCGCCAGCTGGCCGGTGGCGGCCAGTCGCTCCGAGCGGATGAGCTGGTTGTGCAGGAGCCGGGTCTGGGTGATGTCCCGGGCCACGCACAGGAAGCAAGGCATTCCGGCGAACATCACGCGGCGGCAGCCGACTTCGAAGGTGATCATCCGGCCGCTCTTGGCCTTGAGGTCCATTTCGTACCGGCTTTCGCCATCGGGTTGGGTCTGCAGGATCCTCTCGGCCAGTCCGGCCTGCGCCGGGGAGACCATGTCGGCCAGCGAAAGGGCCACCAGCTCCTCCCGGCTGTAGCCGGTCTTTTCAAGCAGGCGGTCGTTGGGTTCGATGATTCTGCCGGTGGCGTTCAGGATGAAGACCCCGTCGCCGACGTTTTCAAAGAGCTCCTTGTAGCGGATCAGCTCCTCGGCGCGCTTGAAGTCGGTGGTATCGCTCGAGATGATCGTGGCGGCGACGACGCGGCTGTGCAGGCGCAGGGGTCCGACCCGGAACGTGTACCAGGAGGGGAGGTTCGGGTTTCCGGTGCGGATCTCGAACGCTTCGACCTCGCCGGTGCGCAGGACCCGTTGCACGATCTCTTCGGCAAAACCTCGGTCGGACTCCGGCAAAAGGTCGTATAAGCGGCGGCCGGTGGCCTTCTCGGGGGGCAGGCCGACCAGCGAGTGGTTGACGAAGCGGATGACCCCGGCGTGATCCACGGTCATGATGGTGTCCGGTGCGGTCTCCACCAGCGAGCGCCAGAGCTCCTCGGATTCGTTGAGCCGTTGGGTCGCCTCGTTCAGCCGGTTGATGATCGATTGGGCGTGCGAGCCCAGGATGACCAGCAGGCAGAGCACCACCACGCGGATGTAGATGTCGTAGAGGTCGGGCCCGATCAGCTTGGCGATCAGGTTGTACTGGTTGGAGAAGAAGATGTTCAGAATCGAGTCCAGCACCCAGTAAACCGTCGCGATGAGCACGACGGCAAGCACCATCGAGTCCGATGTCGGGCGTTTGCCCATGGTCTGCGCTTTCATGGCGAGACGTCCCCAGTTTCGGGTTCGGGTTGGTCCGGGTAGACGGCAGGATCATAAACACATACCACAGCTCGGGCTGACTTTCAAAGCCGTTCAACCATAAAACCGCGCCGCCCGCCGGCACGGCGAAAGGCACCCCCATGTCCACCCGGGCGATCCGCTGCCTGACCCAGGACCACATCCCGTTTGAAATCGTTCACTACGAGCATCTGCGCAAGGGGGCCGGGTTTGCGGCCCTTGCCACCGGCTTTCCCCTGGAGCGCACGGTCAAGACCCTCGTACTGGCGGCGGCCTCCGGGCGCTATGCCCTGGCGCTTCTTCCCGGCGATCGCCAGGCGGACATGCGCCGGCTGGCGGCACTGCTTGCGGTCAAGCGGGTGGAAATGGCGGACGGCGCTGCGGCGGAGCGGCTCTCGGGCTACCGGGTCGGCGGGATCAGCCCCTTCGGCTTCAAGCAGCAACTGCCCGTCGTGATGGATGCGAGCCTGCTCGCCCACGCGAGCATCCTGATCAACGCCGGCCGCCGGGGCATGATGCTGCGGATGGACCCCCGCGCCCTGCGGGATGCGCTGGGGTGCCGGGTCGGGGCCATCGGCGAGCCGGATTCTCACGCCGCCCATTGAAACCCTCCGGTGGCGATCCTATTTTTGTCCCATGCCAGCCGCGTTGCTCCCCGCCGGCAGGCGGGTGATGATCCTGCGGCGCGTGTGCAGGAGGACCCACATGAATACCAGGCTGATCGTTTTGTTGACGATGATCGCCGCGGCGGCGCTGACCGTCTCCGGCGTTGCAACCGAAAAACCAACCGGAAAGACAACCGACATGGGCATGAACAGCAAGGACTATGGCAACGCCACCTTTGCCGGCGGCTGCTTCTGGTGTTCCGAGGCCGACTTCGAGAAGGCGGAGGGCGTGATCGAGGTCATATCCGGGTACACCGGGGGTAAAAAGGAAAACCCCACTTACGAGGAGGTCACCTCGGGCGGCACCGGGCACTACGAGGCCGTCCAGGTGAAATTCGACCCGAAGAAGATCACCTACCGGCAGCTTCTGGACATCTTCTGGCGGCACGTGGACCCCACGGACCCGGGCGGCCAGTTCGTGGACCGCGGCTCCCAGTACCGTAGCGCGATCTTCTACCATGACGAGGAGCAGAAGCGCCTGGCCGAGGACTCCAAGCGCGAGCTCGACCGCTCCGGCCGCTTCGGCAAGCCGGCGGTGACGGAGATCCTTCCCGCCGCCGCCTTCTACGCCGCCGAGGACTACCACCAGGACTACTTCATGAAGAATTCGCTGCGCTACGGCCTCTACCGCCAGGGATCGGGGCGCGACCAGTTCATCCGGCAGGCGTGGGGCGCCCCGGCTAAACCCGCCGGGGGGGCTGCCGCGGGCTCCGGCTACGTGAAGCCCGGTGAGGCGGAGCTGAAAAAGAAGCTCTCCCCCATGCAGTACAGCGTCACGCAGCAGGACGACACCGAGCCGCCCTTTCAGAACGAATTCTGGGACAACAAGCGCGAGGGGATTTACGTCGACGTCGTCTCCGGCGAGCCCCTCTTCAGCTCGACCGACAAGTTCGATTCCGGAACGGGCTGGCCGAGCTTCACGCGGCCGCTGGATTCGAATTTCATCGTCGAAAAGGTGGACCGCAGCCATTTCATGGTGCGCACCGAGGTGCGCAGCCGGTTTGGCGACTCCCATCTGGGCCATCTTTTCCCGGACGGGCCGCCACCGACGGGGATGCGCTACTGCATCAACTCGGCGGCCCTGCGGTTTGTGCCCACGGAGAACCTGGAAAAAGAGGGGTACGGGGAGTACGTGAGCCTGTTCGGCAAGAAGGGGTGAAGGCGGGCAGCGCCCCGGCATGGATTGACTGCTGCGGCCAGCCGGCGTAAGGTGGAAACGGGTTTCCCGGTTCCCGATCCCCCGCGCCGAGGAGGGCCGCTCGCACCTTGTTTCCCGCCATTCAACCGGTGGCGCCGTTCTTGGCCTGGTTGCGCAACTACCGCGGCCATCACCTGCGTGCCGATCTGGTGGCCGGCCTCACCGTGGCGGTGGTGGCGGTGCCGCAGTCGATCGCCTACGCCCTGATCGCGGGGCTCCCCGTCCAGCACGGGCTCTACGCCTCCATCGTACCGACCATCGTCGCCTGCCTGTGGGGCAGCTCCGCCCACCTCATCACCGGGCCGACGACGGCCGTCTCCCTGGTGGTCTACTCGACCCTGGTCGAACTGGCCGCCCCCGGGAGCGCTGCCTACATCCAGCTGGCGTTCCTGCTCGCCCTGGTGGTGGGGGCGATCCAGATCGGCATGGGGCTGGCCCGGATGGGCGCGCTGCTCAATTTCGTCTCTCACTCGGTCATTTTAGGCTTCAGCGCCGGGGCGGCGGTGTTGATCGGCTTCAAGCAGATCCCCGGGTTTCTGGGCCTGGCCGCCACCGGGGGCGGCTCGCTCGTGAGTCTGCTGCCGGAGGTGATCGGCCGCCTGGATGAAACGCACCTGATCACCCTCGGTCTGGGGATCCTGAGCATCCTCATCATCGTGGGGGTAAAACGGGTTCGGCCGCTCTGGCCCGGCACCCTCATCGCCTTGGCGGTCGCGGGGGCGTTGGTGGCGCTCCTGGACCTGGAGGCCCGCGGTGTCGCGGTCGTGGGCGCGATTCCCCGCAGCCTGCCGCCGCTGCAGTTTCCCTGGCAGGCCGTGGATGCGCACTGGGGTCGGCTGGTCCCCGGCGCCCTGGCCATCGCCCTGCTCGGGTTGGTGGAGGCGGTGTCGATCGCCAAGGCCATTTCCGGGCAAACCCGTCAGCGGCTCAACGTCAACCAGGAGTTCATCGGCCAGGGGATGTCCAATTCCGCCGCCGCTTTTTTCAGCGGCTACCCGGGCAGCGGATCCTTCATCCGGTCGGCGGTCAATTTCCGTTCGGGGGCGAGGACGCCCATGAGCGGGGTGGTCTCCGGGGCCGCCGTGGCGGGAGCCGTGCTGGTGGCCGCCCCGCTGGCGGCGCATTTGCCCATGGCTGCCCTGGCCGGCGCGCTCCTGGTGGTGGCGATCGAGATGGTGCGGGTCGGGGAGATCCGCCGCACCCTGCGCGCCACGCGCAACGACGCCGCCGTGCTGGTGGTCACCTTTCTGGCTACCCTTTTTCTGAGCATCGAGTTTGCCGTCTACGTGGGGGTGCTGCTCTCGATCGGCCTGCACCTGGCCAACACCTCCTACCCGCGGATTTACTCCACGGTGCCCGATTTCAAGACGGGCAAGATGGCCCCCTCCGCCAAGGGGGTCATGTGCTGTCAGATGGACATCCTGCGCATCGAGGGGTCGCTTTTTTTCGGTTCCGCGGCCTTCGTTCAGGAGGACCTGCAGCGGCGGTTGAAAAGCCACCCCGAGATGACCAGCATGCTGATCCGCATGCACCAGGTCAACAACCTCGACGCCAGCGGGGTGTACGTGCTCGAACTGCTGGCGCAGGAGATCCGCGGCCGGGGCGGGGGGCTCTACTTTTCGGGAGTGAACAGCCGGGTCTTTCAGGTGTTCAAGAACTCGGGCCTGCTCAAGGAGGTGGGGGAGACCCACTTCCGGGGGACCACGGGCTCGGCCATTCGGCAGGCGATGCGCGAGAGTTTCTGCCCGTTTGTCTGCACCCAGTGCGAATACGCGGTCTTCGTCGAATGCCGCGAGCTCAAGGAAGGCAACTGGGGGGTCCTGGGGAAAGGGCAGCAGCCGCGCTGCGGGCTGAAACCCGGGCACCGGCTGCACTGAGCTCCGGCGCAGCCCCGCAGCGCCCGCGACGCCGGGGAACCCCGGCCGGATCCGCCGTTGGATTTTTAAGAATTCCTTTTTTAGACTACTTTGTAAAAAGCAGTTTATGGTGCATAGTGCCATTCTATCGGTGATGAAGTGGTTTCCTTGTGGGAGTGGCTTCCAGCCACGATGATCGCGGCAGGATGCCGCTCCCACAGAAGAAGGATACAATTTGGCGGGGTGAAGCGCAACGCAGAGATTGGGTTTTTTTCGAAGTCGTCACGAATGAGGTTGCCGTGAAAATCCTGGCCGTCGCCGATGAAAAGCCCGCATCGATGCGGGCCCTGGAAACCGCCGTCCTGCTCGCGGAGCGTTCACGCGCCGAGCTGGGGGTCGTCACCGTCCGCTCCGGGACCCATGCCACCGAGGAGACCCCCGCGGTCGGGGTGGAGATCCCGGTCGGCGAGCGCAAATCCATGCCGGCGGGGCTCCGGGTCCTGCTCGGTGCCGCCGACCGGCTGGTCGCGGCCGGTGTGCTCAGCCCCTTCAGCTCCATCAAACTGCGCGATCTGCCCCACGGGCACCTCTTCTTCCTCCTGCGCGCCAACGGCGAACGCATGCCCTTCAGCGAGCGTTTCGGGGCCCTGGTCGAGGAGCTGAACCAGGAAATCGACGCGAACGGCTACAACCTCGTGGTCATCGCCTCCCCGCGGCGCGGGGCGCTCGGCCGGTTCGCGCCCATGAACCTCCCACGCAAGCTGGCGCTTGAGCTGCACTGCTCGTTCTGGATCGCCCGCGGCGGTTCGCCGGACAGCCGCCTGGCGGTGTGCGTGGACGGCTCGCCCTCCTCGCGCCGCATCTTCACCCTGCTCCAGAAGCTCCTGCCAGCCCTGCCCGGCCCCGTGGACCTGATCTGCGCCCGCCGCCCGGGGGACTCGACCGAGGAGGTCGAAACGGCCGATCACAGCCTGGCCAAAGCGGCGCAGTGGCTCAGGCGCCAGGGCAAATCGGTCCGGGTGCTGACGCCGGCGGGCAAGAAACGCTTCGAGCTGATTCTCGCCGCCGCGGGCGCCGCTGCGCTGATCGTGATGGGGGAGAGCCACATGCACGACGTGCGCCGCCGCACCCTGGGGAGCCTGCCGATGAAGGTGATGGCGAGGACCGAGTCGAGCTTCATTCTGGCCAAGCTCGCGAACGAGCCGGGGGAGGAGGTCTTCGAGGGGGTGTGAGCGGTTGTTGAAAAAACAGCGCCTCAGGCCGTGATCCGGCGGGGGTGCGGTTTTAGCGCAGGGTTTTATCGGCCAGATCTTTCACGGCGCTCAGGTAGGCCCGCCTGCCGCGGAAGAATATGTCGTTGTGGTCCGCGCCCGGGATTTTGAGCAGGCGTTTGTCCGGCGAGGGGCAGGCCTGGTAAAGGGCCTCCCCTTCGGAGAAGGCGATGATGTGGTCGTATTCGGCGTGGATGATCAGGGCCGGCTTGTCCCAGGCCCGGATCTTGTCGAGGTTTGCGAACCCTTTCTCTTCTTTAAACTCGATCGCCTCCGGGTCGATTCCCAGAAGCCTCAACAGCGGACCCGCGAAGGCAAAGCCGCTCTCTACCACAAGGCCGCCGATATGCTCCTGGTTGCCGCCGGCGACCTCCAGAGCCGACGCACTGCCGAGCGACCGCCCCATGACGATCATGGGTCCTGTGAAACCACCGGCCGCGAGCCAGGCGCGGGTGAAGGCGAAGACCGTATGAGCGCCCTGCATCATGGCGCTGATCGTGGGGTTTCCCGTCGAGCGGCCGTAGCCGCGGTAGTCGACCGCGAGGAAGTTCAACCCCCACCGGTTGTAAACCGGGCCCAGATCGTCATAGTCGGCCACGATTTCCCCGTTTCCATGGAAGAATAGGAGATTTGGAGCAGAAACACCCGCCCGGTGGAACGTCCCCCCGATCCGGCAGCCGTCCGTCGTCGGAATCAAGACATCCACCGCCCCCGGCGGAGCCTTGCGCCGCCCCATTTCCCCGCGCGGATGAAAGAGGACCCTCAGCACTTCGGGTCGGTCCAGGTGGGAATAGTCGCTGCGGGAAGGGTCGGCCATGATATCCTCTTTTACGCTCGGCGTTAGGGCACCCCGTGGTTTGTCAGCAAAGGCCTCCCGCGGGGATCCTCGGCAGGGCGCTTTCAATACCCCCGGTAATGAAGTAACACCAGGGTTAGATGAAGTCCCGCGAAAACCGCGAGCAGCTGTTTTTCGGTGCCTGGTTCCATCCAATCGTTGTTTTCGCGGTGTGGAATGCAAGGCGGCTGAGGGAGATCATAACCATTCGGCAACCGATTGGCCATGCTCGAGGCATCCTCATTGCCGTGTCCTCCCGTCCATGAATGCGGGGGCGGGTCCGGGCGCGGGGGTCCGCCGCGGGTTCGGGGAATTTCAAGAAGATCGGTAACCGGGGCGGCCGGGGAAAACCGTTGGCAGTGCAAAAGGAGGCGAGATGATCTACGACCGATTCGAGAACATCGATCGTTACTTTCAGGTGGGAACACCTTTGCATCGCGCGCTGGCCTATGCCCGTGATGCCGCCCGGGAGGCTCCCGAGGGCCGCACCGATATCGACGGCAGCCGGCTCTATGCCTCGGTGGCCGCCTACGAGACTGGCCCCGTTGAGGCGCCGCCGCTTCGAGGCGCACCGGGCATACATCGACGTCCAGGTGCTGCTGGCAGGGGAGGAGCGGATCGATGTGTCCCTGGAGCGCGACCTGCCGGTCGCCGAAGCCTACGACCCGCAAAAGGATGTAATCTTTTATAAACCGCCGACGTTCGCCGCTTCACTCCCGATGCGGCCCGGATGGTTTGCGGTCTTCTACCCGCACGACATCCACCGCCCCGGGTTTCACCTGGGGGAAAAGCAGCGGGTCCGCAAGATCGTGCTGAAGGCCGCCGCCGGCTGATCGCCCGCGCCCTGCCGCCTTATCGAGATAGTTGTAACGACGCACATCCCCTCTCCCAATAAGTTGGGGAAGAGGGGATAGGGAGAGGGGGCTATTCGACGCCCGGCCTGTTTTGAGACCATTGATAAGTGACCGAAAAAGGCTGCCGGCGAGGGGGATCGAAGGGGGCTGCTTACCATCGTCATTTCGGCCGTCTTGTGGTAAAAGGCGCCATGGACAGACTGCTGACCGACAAACACCGCGCTGTGCGGCGCAGCGTCAGGGCCTTCTGCGAACGCGAGCTGCGGCCGATTGCGGCCGAGATCGACGAGGAGGCGCGCTTTCCCTGGGAAGTCGTGGAGAAGATGGCCGCGCTCGGTTATTTCGGGGTTCAGGTGCCCCCCGCGCTCGGCGGCGCGGGCCTCGATGCGCTCAGCTATGCCCTTATCATCGAGGAGATCTCGCGGGTGTGCGGCGCCATGGGGCTTTGCCTCGCGGTCCACAACAGCGTGGCCGTCTATCCGTTAATGGCCTTCGGCACGGACTCCCAGAAAGAACGCTGGGTGCGGCCCATGGCGCGGGGGGAGAAGATCGGCGCCTTCTGCCTGACCGAGCCCAACGCCGGCTCCGACGCGGGGGCCGTGACGGCCACCGCCATTGCCGGCGACGGCCACTACACCCTCAACGCCAACAAGGTCTTCGTCACCAACGGCGGGGTGGCGGACGTGTGCCTGGTCTTCGCGCGCACCGATCCGGCCGCCGGCCGCAAGGGGATCAGCGTGCTCGTGGCGGAACGAGGGACGCCGGGCTTCACCGTGGGGGAGCTCGAGAACTTGTGCGGGATGCGCGCCAACCCGGTCGGGTCGATCCGCCTCAACGACTGCCGGGTGCCGCGCGATCACCTGCTGGGCCGTGAGGGGAGCGGGCTGCAGATCGCCCTCGCGGCGCTCGATGTCGGGCGGGTGGGGGTTGCGGCCCAGGCCGTCGGCATCGCCCAGGCGGCGCTGGAGGAGGCCGTGCAGTATGCCAAACAGCGCCGGACGTTCGGCGTGCCGATCGAAAACCACCAGGCGATTCAAATGATGATCGCCGAGATGGCCACCCAGGTGGAGGCGGCGCGGCTCCTGGTCTACCGTGCCGCTGAATTGAAGGACAAGGGCCTGGCCTTCTCGAAGGAGTCGGCCATGTGCAAGCTCTTCGCCTCGGAGGCGGCCTGCCGGGTGAGCGATGCGGCCGTCCAGATCCACGGCGGCTACGGCTATTCCAAGGCCTACGCCGTGGAACGCTACTATCGCGATGCCCGCGTGACCCGGATCTACGAGGGCACCTCCGAGATCCACAAGCTGGTGATCGCGCGCGCCGTGCTCCAGGAATGACCGCCCCAACCCTCTCCCCCAAGGAGTGAGGGGGAGGGTTGGGGTGAGGGGGCCGGCAGGTTCCAGACAATTTCAGGAAGGTGTTTTCCGCCATGCAGGACCGGCGTACGCGCCCCCATATCGTTGTCTGTATCAAGGCCGTCGTCGTCAAGGCGTCACGCGGCCGCGTCGCCCGCACCCCGGACAATGTCCGCCTGAACCCCTTCGACCTGCCGGCGATCGAATCGGCCCTTCAGTTCCAGGCCCACGGCGGGGGCTGTGTCACGGCCCTCTCCATGGGGCCGCCGTCCAGCCGCAGCGTGCTGGCCGAGGCGTTGGCGATGGGGGTCGACCGCGCCGTTCTCCTGTGCGATCCCTGCCTGGCGGGGGCGGACACCCTGGCGACCTCCACCACCCTCGCCGCCGCCCTGCGGAAGATTGCACCCGTTGACCTGGTGCTCTTCGGGGCCCGCAGCTCGGACAGCGACACCGGCCAGGTGGGGCCGCAGACCGCCGTCGCCCTGGACATCCCGCTCGTGACCGGCGTCCAGCGAATCGAGCCGACCGCCGGCGGGCTGCGCGTGGAGCGTACCATGGACCACTGGGTGGAGACCTACGCGGTGGACTTTCCCGCCGCGCTGACCATTCTGCCCGCGGCCGCCCGCGCCCGGGACATTCCGCTCGGCGGGTTGGCCCGGGCCTTCGACCAGGAGCCGGTCGAGCGGCTCACCGCCGCCGACATCGACCTGAACCCGCAACGTGCGGGCGAGGCCGGTTCCCCCACGCGCGTGCTCTCGATCGCGCCGGTCGCGCACGACCGGCGCTGCCGGTTGCTTGAAGGCGAGGCCGTTCACGTCGCGGATCAGTTGATGAATCATCTGATGGCAGAGGGACTCTTAGAGTGAACCGGGCACCGACGCTCACCGGATCGGGCGAAGAGGGGCGAATGATCAACGCCCTGCCCACCGGGGATGTGTGGGTTTTCATCGACCCGCGCAGCCGGATCTTTTTCGGTTATTCTCTCAATGCGCTCTGCAAGGCGCGGCAGCTCGCCGCCGCCACCGGGGGCAAGGTGGCGGTGTGCCTGCCGGCGGCGCCCCACGGCACGGCCGCGACCCGCTCCGGGGAGGAGGCCTGCGTGCTTTCGGAGACGGCCGAAACGCAGTGCCTGGATTATGGCGCCGATCAGGTGATCGTGCTCGAGAACCCCCAGTTTGCCTCGCCGCGGGCCGATCTCCTGGCCCCGGTGCTCGCCGGCGCCGTTCGGGAGGCCGGCCCGCGCCTGGTCCTGTTCGCGCTGACCGATTTCGGCCGGGAGCTGGCGGCGCGCGTGTCGCGGCTGTGCGAGTCCGGCCTCATCGCGGACTGCAAGGATCTGCGCGTCGATCCAAAGGGCCGGATCATCGGGCTTTGCCCGGGGTGGGGGGGGAGCGTCGTCTCCGAGATCGCTTTCGCGGAAGGCTGGGGCACCGGGTTTGCGACGGTTCAGCCGCACTGCTGCCAGGCAACGCCGGCCGGCGCGCCGAGGGGCGAGGTGATCCGACGCACGGTGGCCGAAATGCCGACCCCGCGCGGCCTGCGGCTGCTCGACGCGCGCCCGGCCCCCGCATCGCACCGCAAGCTGGAAACGGCCGACATCGTCGTGGTCGGCGGCGCCGGGCTGGGCAGCGCCAGGGCCTTCGGGCAGGTGCGGGAGCTGGCGGCCGTGCTGGGCGCGGAAGTGGGAGCCACCCGGCCGCCGGTGATCGACCACTGGGTGGACGAGCAGCGGCTGATCGGGCAGACGGGCAAGCGCGTGGCTCCCCGGCTGCTCATTTCCATCGCGACCTCGGGCGCCGCCCAGTACACGGCCGGAATCATGGAAGCCGGCACGATCGTGGTCGTCAACCGGGATCCGGGGGCCCCCATCTTCGAGCTCGCCGACATCGGCATCGTGGCCGACGCCAACGAGTTCCTGCCGAGATTCATCGAGCGTGCCAAGCGCGCCGTGATGCGGCGGTTGGCCGACATGCTCTGCGAGACGGGCGCACCCGGCGCCGACGATAGAGGTTTCGGCGCCAGGCTCATAAAGCTGCGGGACGGGCGGGGCTGGAGCGTGGAGGCGCTGGCCGAGGCGACGGGTCAGACCCCTGACTTCATCGCGCAGGTCGAAGCCGACGAGATCTCGCCGCCGGTCAGCTTCCTGCTGCGGTTGGCGGGCGCCTTCGGCGTGGGCCCGGGCACCTTCCTGCGCAAAGAGGAGCAGGCGGCCGTCCGCGACCGGCGCCTCGAGTCCTATGTGCGGCGCACCCAGAACTACTCCTACCGAACCCTGACCGAAGGCCGGGAGCACGACCACCTGCGGGCCTTCATGGTCACGGTCGAACCGCACCAGGTCCACAAGCCGGTCGCCTACAAGCACGAGGGCGAGGAGCTCATTTATGTTCTGTCCGGCGAATTGGAGCTGACCGTCGGGAGCAAGGTCCAGGTGCTCAAGGCGGGCGAGCATTTCCACTTCAACTCCGACATCCCCCACAAGCTGAGAAACCTCTCCGCCGACCACACCCGCTGCCTCGTGGTGCTCTACACCGTCTGAGCCCTGGAGAGCGCGGCCCCTGTTCCGCGGTTTGCCCGCCCAGGTGAGATTTGCTGGCCACGATGCGGGAGGCGTTTTTTGGCGGCTTTGAAGTAAGTTCGGCTTTTTGTCTGTGGGAGCGGCATCTCCTGACCGCCGTAGCCGGAGGCAAAGGCTGGTTGCCGCGATCGGATCGTAGCCGGAAACCGATCCTATGTTTATCCGGCCTCATGGGGCCCGGCCGCAAGGAGTTGGTCTCTGTGGAAGGGGGCGGCCCAAAACTTGCTGATGTCATCCTGACGCCCCGTCGATTAAAAAACACTTTAAGATCGGATAAAAGGACAGGCAAATTTCTGCTTGACAATTGGTTCTCTTTCTTCTTAGTGTCGCCCATCTTTCCTTTCTTTTCCTCCCCACAATTTGGCGTTTGATGGTCCTTTTCCTCTTCGGGCGTTTCAAGCCGAATCGGTGAGAAAAGAGTGTTGCATGCCGCTGCGCCGCCTCTTTTTATCCCTCTGCATCTTGGCTCTTCTTTTGCTTGGAATCGGTTTTGCCTGGGCCGCTGCCGGCGGCAGCCTCTTTGGTCCGCGGGATGTGGTGATCGGCCCTTTCGGGGTTCATCTGTCCGCGTACCGGTTCGAGGCCGCCGCCGCCCGTCAGGGCGAGCTTGTGATCACACGCGGCGACTCGGAGGGGTCACTCAAAGGCGGCCTGGTGCTCCTCAATGCCCAGGTGATCAACCTGGGAGACCTGGTGGCCGGCGGAGCCGCTTCCCTCACTCGCACGGTAGCGCTGCGGGCGACGAACTTGATCAGCGTATTTCTGCTCGGTGATCCCGGGGTAAGGCTCTCGCTCGAGGTCAAGGGTGCGGCCGTTCTGCCGGCGCCGACGGCAGCGCTCACGGTGAGCCCGGCAAGCGTGGTGGCCGGCGAGACCGTCGTGCTCGACTGGCAATCGACCCATGCCGAGGAGCTCTTAATCGAGCCGGGTGTCGGCCCGGTGGGCCCCAGCGGATCGGTGACGGTCTCCCCGAAGGCGACCACCACATTCATCCTGACGGCCCGCGGTCCCGGCGGCAAGGCCGAGGCCCGCGCCACGGTCAATGTGACCAAGCCGCCAGCGGTTAGCCTATCGGCATCGCCCTCTGTCATTCTCAAGGGGGAGGAATCAACCCTGACGTGGAGTGTCGCCGGGGCTGAGGCGGTCCATATCGAGCCCGGAATCGGGCTGGTGGCCGCCGAAGGGTCTCAGCGCATCGCGCCGGCCCACACCACCACCTACCGGCTCACCGCCACCGGGCCGGGGGGGACGGCGAGCGCCGAGGCCGTGGTCCAGGTCTACGTCGATATCGCCCCCCAGCCGCAGGGATCCTTCGGGCAATCTTACCAGGACCTGGTGCCGCCGGATGCAACCGTTGAGAGCTATGACGCCCGGCGCTTTGCGCTGATCACCGGGTTGGTGAAGAGCCTGGAAGGGGAGCCGCTCCCGGAGGTGTCGGTCACGATCCACGGCCACTCGGAATTTGGAACCGCCGTAACCGATAGGGAAGGCCGCTTCAGCCTCCCGGTTGAGGGCGGAGGGGTGCTGACGGCGCTCTTCCGCAAGGCCGGATACATCAGCGCCCAGCGCTAGGTGCAAACGCCTTGGAACGACATAGCAATGGCCGAGGCAGTCGTCATGATCACCGAGGACCCGGCGGCCACCACCATTGTGTTCAATGGGAACCCGGATCAGGTCCATGTGCACAGAAGTACGCCGGTTGGCGATGAATACGGCGACAGGTCCTGCTCGGTGGTCTTCAGCGGCGACAATCCCCCCTATCTCGTCGATGAAAAAGGCAACTCTGTTCAGCAGCTGACCACCATCACCACCCGCGCGACCGAGTTCACCACCCCCGAGTCCATGCCGGCGAAGCTCCCGCCCAACTCGGCCTACACCTACTGTGTGGAGCTCAGCGTGGATGGTGCGGCGCGGGTCAAGTTCGAAAAGCCGGTCGTTATGTGGGTGGACAACTTTCTCGGCTTTGCCGTGGGCGGGGCGGTGCCGGTAGGCTACTTCGACCGGGACCGTGGGCTGTGGGTGCCGGCGGATAACGGCCGGGTGGTCGGCCTGCTCGACCGCGACGGCGACGGGGTGGTGGATGCCCTGGATGCCGACGGCGACGGGCAGCCCGATGACCTGAACGCCAACGGCCGCTTCGAAGACGAGGTGACCGGCCTCGAAAACCCCCAGCATTACTCTCCTGGCTCATCCTTTTGGCGTGTGGAAATTTTCCATTTTACTCCTTGGGACTGCAACTGGCCTTATGGTCCGCCCCTCGACGCAGGGCCGCCTAATGCCGCCGGCCCCCCGGCTTTAGACCAGCAGCAGCCGGAGGAGAAGACCTGTTCGGAGGCAGTCGGCTCCTTCGTCGAGCACCGCAGCCGGATTTTCCACGAAGATATTCCCATCCCCGGCACCGGCATGAGCCCGCACTATGCCAGCAACCGCGTGGCCGGCTACCGGCATCTGATCACGGTACCGGCCAGCGGACCCTCGGTACCGCCAAGCCTCAAGCAGATTCTGGTCAAGCTGGAGATCGCCGGCCGCAGCTTCGAGGCCGTGCTCGACCCGCTGCCCAGCCAAAAAGCGGAGTTCTGGTGGGACGGGCGCGACAATCTGGGCCGGGAGGTCTCAGGCTCTATTACGGGAAAGGTCAGCATCGGATTCGTTTACCCGGCGGTCTACCTGAGCCCGGGAAATTTCTCGCGCGCATTTGCCCAGGCAGGAGGCAGCGTCACTGGCATCCGTGCCCGCCAGGAGGTGATCTCCTGGCGCCGTCACGACCTGGTTGTCCGTTCGACCGGGGCCATCGGCACCATCGCCGAAGGCTGGACGCTTTCGCACCATCATCAGATTAATCTGGCTGATCTCAATACGATCCACCGTGGGAATGGGTTTTCGGCTATCGCCGGTCAGCAGATTATTAGCACGGTGGCTGGTACAGGGTATGCAGGCTATGGCGGCGACGGGGGGCCAGCAACGGAGGCTCATATCAATTATCCACATTATATCAGTGCACACCCGTCAGGAGACCTATACGTTACAGAAGATAACATCATACGTCGAATTGACCGGAACGGGATCATCAATCGGGTAGCTGGTGGTGGTTTCTGCCGAGGCGATGGGGTTCCTGCCACTACAACTTGTTTGGACAAACCCGGCAGGGTTGTCTTTGATAATTCAGACAACATGTTCTTCACTGAATGGGGGGCCACCGGCAGAGTAAGAAAAATTGATAAGGAAGGTAGTCGGTCCTGAAAAACTGAAATTCTATCTGATTTTATTGTTAATTATTGGAAAAATGTGCTATCAAAATTGCAGGTTTTTCGGCATCAACCCCCCAAAAGTTTGCAATTTTAGAGAGCA
>JBFYWX010000219.1:0-3734 GCA_041310825.1 Desulfobacteraceae bacterium
CCCAGACAGTTCCTGCAAACTCTACTGACCGCAGACACGCCAACTGCGCAGGCCGCACTTTACAACAACTCAAGCTGATGCCTTGATAATCGAGACTTCAATAGGGGCTAAACTGTTACGACACGGACACCCCTCTCGCCCCTCCCTCTCCCCCAGGACGTGGGGGGAGGACTAAAGAGAGGGAAAGGCAGGAACCACCCCTTTTTGACAAATTGGACCGCGCTGGTCGGCACCTCGGGCCGCGGGTCTTCAAGAACCTTGAGGCGGAGGCGAAAGACGGCGACGGATACAGACCGCAGGGCGGCCGTCTGGGAGAGCGGTGAAACCCGGGTGGAGACGGTCTACAACCGTTCGAGAAAAGAGGCCGCGATGGAGTTTTCAAGCAAACGGTATCGGACCCTGAACCCGCGGCGGCCTTTACGAGGAACGAACTCGTAATGTTATCTTCCCCTCCCCTGGCCGCTCCCGCAGGGGGAGGGGAAATTCGCCTTAACCGCCCAGCCTCTTGAAAAGCGGATCCTGGAAATCCCCCCTTGCCTGCCCCCCTTTGTCAAAGGGGGGATTAAAAGGATGGCGGGGGGTCGAAGCCGGGGTGTGAAAGTGTTCGGCGTGTCGGCGCGCGGGCGGCTTTGACGTCTCGACCCGGTTCTGCTATATAGGATTCGGCTTTCCCTCACGATGGCTCCGGCAGCCTGGTCTCTGGTGCGCGGCAGTGGACGAGGGGTCCTGCGGGGCAGACCGGCACCGACGGATGCCGGCATGGTCGATTGATCGTCTCCTCCTTTAGCGAATATCCGTTTCGAGGTACCCCATGACAGATCCCTCACAGCCGTCCCCCCCCTCACCGGACGAATGGATGGCGGCCTGGACGAAGATGGCTACCGATATGTGGGGCGCCATGGGCAGCCTCTGGACAAGCACGATTAAGGCGGGTGCCGGATCGAAAGAGGGAGCCCCTGCCGGGCGCGTTGAGGAGTTCCGGGTGGCCGGCGGCAAGCTCTGGGATGCGGCCGGCAAGGCCATGAGCGAGCCCGGTTTTGCGGAGATGTTCCAGAAGGGGCTCCAGACGGCCCCGGAGCTGTCCATGCGGCTGTTTCAAACCGGGGCCGGCGGATTTCTCGAGCTCCAGCGCCGCTGGATCGATCAACTCCAGAAACTCGGCGCACCGATGGAGGCCTACGACTTCAACGACCTGGACCGGGAATTCCTGAACCGGTGGACCGACCTGTACAAGAAGGAGTTCCGGCAGTACCTCAACGTCCCGCAGCTCGGATTGACACGGTTTTACCAGGAAAAGCTCAACCAGACGCTCGACAAGTACAACCTCTTCCAAGCCGCCCTGGCCGAGTTCCTGCACCTGCTTTCCGTTCCCATGGAGCGATCCTTCCGCGTGATGCAGGAGAAACTCGCCGAATTGACCCAGGCCGGCCAGTTCCCGGAGGATTCCAAGCAGCTCTACCAGATGTGGATCAAGATCCTCGAAGGGCATTTCATGACGCTCTTCCAGTCGAGTCAGTACACCGAAACCATGGCAAGAGCCCTGGAGACCTTGAATCACTTTCTGGCGGCCCGGGACGAGGTGCTGGAGGACCTCTTCAAACTGCTGCCGGTGTGCACCCACCGGGACCTGGACGAAATCAACCGCGAGGTCTACCTGCTCAAGAAGCGGGTGCGGACATTGGAAAAAAAGCTGCAAGCGTCCGACGAATCCCCGGGGTCGGGGGCTTCTCCACCGAAAGCCCCGAGGGAGGGCGGTTCCCGATAGGGAGGTGACGGTATGGATCGGCCGAAGATTCCGGTTGACCTGATCCTGGCGAAGCTCGCCGAGGATGCCGAAAAGGCTCAGGCCCGGGTGCGCAAGGCCTCGGATGTGCTCCTGGGCGCGCTCGACACCACGATCGCCGCAACGCCCTACGACGTCGTGTATGAGGAAGACCGCGTCAAACTGAAGCACTACCGGCCGGTGGGGGAGATCCGGCTGAAAACCCCGCTCGTGGTGGTCTATGCGTTGATCAACCGCGAGACCATGCTCGACCTGCAGCCGGGGCGCAGCGTCGTGCAGAGCTTCCGCGAGCACGGCATCGACCTCTACATGGTGGATTGGGGGTATCCGCAACGCAAGGACCGCTTCCTCACCATCGACGACCACGTCAACGGCTACATGGACAATGTCATCGACTTCATCCGCCGGGAGCATGGACTTTCAAAAATCAACCTGATGGGCATCTGCATGGGCGGCACCTTCTCCGTGATTTATGCCGCCCTCCATCCGGAGAAGATCCAAAACCTGATCACCACGGTGACCCCGACCAACTTCGATACCGACCAGGGGCTGCTGCACACCTGGATGCGCGCGGTGGGGGCCGACCAGATGGTGGAGACCTTCGGCAACATGCCCGGCGACCTGCTCAACCTGGGCTTTCTCCTGCTCAACCCGGCGCGGCTCATGATCGACAAGTACGTCGGTTTCCTGGAGCAGATGGACGATAAGGACTTCGTCGAAAACTTCATCCGCATGGAAAAATGGATTTTCGACAGCCCCGATGTGCCCGGCGAGACCTTCCGCCAATTCGTCAAGGACTGCTATCAGAAGAACCTGCTGATCCAAAACCGCATGGAGGTCGGGGGCCGAGTGGTCGATCTGAAGCAGATCACCATGCCGCTTCTCAACTTCTACGGCAAATTCGACCACCTCGTGCCCCCGGAGGCCTGCCGGCGGCTGACGGGCGCGGTGGGCAGCCGGGACACGGAAGACATCTGTTTGGACACCGGCCACATCGGTATTTACGTGAGCTCGAAATGCCAGCGGGAGTTCGCCCCCAAGATTGCGGCTTGGCTCACGGAGCGGGACCTGCCGGAGACCGACGGAAGCAGCGGGCGGGAAGCGCCGGGACGGCCGCAGGCCGCCTAGCAGGGCTTGCCGGAGCCGGGGGCGCAGCGCCATCGAACATCGCCACGTCAGAAGGTTTTAAACAGCCTGATAGAGGCAGTGAGGAGAGAGACCCCCATGACCGAGCGACCGGATTACTTCCAATCATTTTGCAGAGTCAGCAAAGCCTTCGGCACGGCCCTTTCCACCGCGAAGCTGCTCGAGTTGATCGTCGCGAGCGCCATCGAGACCATGAACGCCAAGGCCGCCTGCCTGTTTTTGAGCGACGAGGAGAAGGATCTTTTCGTCCCCGTGGCCCAGAAGGGTCTTTCCGACCGCTACCTGCACGCCAAGCCGATGCAGGCCAAACAGATCGTCGGCGCCATCCTGAAGGGCGGCTACCTGTATATAAAGGCCGCCACGTCGGACCCGCGGGTCGAGAACCATGACCTCAAGCAGGCCGAGGGGATCGCCTCCATTCTTGACGTCCCGGTCATGGTGCAGGAGAAGGCCATCGGGATCCTGGCCCTCTATACCGCGGAGGTGAGGGAGTTCCGCCGCGACGAGATCGATTTCCTATCGGCCCTGGCCGAGCAGGGCGGCATGGCGATCGAACGGGCGCGGCTGATCGATCGGATCCAGAAGAATTCCGCCCTTTTTCTCAAGCTTGCCTCCAGCATCAACTCGAGCCTCGAAATCAAGAACATTCTGCACACCCTGACGGCCGAGATCGCCCAGTCTTTAGGGATGAAAGGGGTGCTGATCCGGCTTCTCAACGAGCAGACCGGCACGCTGGATCTCGTCAGCAGCTATGGGCTGAGCGACCGGTTTTTAGGCAAGGGCCGGGTGTCGGCGGAGAAAAGCA
>JBFYWX010000241.1:0-8815 GCA_041310825.1 Desulfobacteraceae bacterium
TCCAGAATGAGTATTCTTACTCATACCTTTTACAACAAAAAACGCCCGCTTGTCCAGGAAATAATGAATGGGTGCTTAAAAATGATTAAAAAAACTACCGAAAGAACTAAACTGTTACCGGTCCGAAAAATACTCGGGATACTTCAAAAACGTCAGATCGTGGACGGTCAGCAACAGCTTCGCCGAACGAACGGCGGGTAGGACGAAGTGCGTGCCGTGGAAAAGATCAATTCCTCCGGTGAAGGCTTCTATGGGCGGCCATCCGAGGGTGTTCCAGCAGGCTTGCATCAGGCGACGCGGGATAGAAAGGTTGACGTGTTCGGCGTTGAGGCCGCCACACCACCACGGCGCATGGCGCCGTCGGAAATGGTTGCTGACAAGCACAAACCGGTCGGCCGGAGCGCAACCCGCCATGGACGAGACCAGCGCCCGGATGTAGCGGGCGATGCCGCTGAACGGGAACACGGTCTGGTAGATGTCGACTCCGATTCTCAACGATCAGCTTTTCAGGCGGCGGGTAGAGTGGTTCGAAAGAAATTCAGCCGGCGATCGGCGGAAAGAACGTGCACCCCCATTTCCCGCAGCGCACCCAGCACTTCTTCCGATGTCATCGGGTTGTCGTAGCGAGCGAAAAATGCATCCAGGGTGTCCAGTTTCCCCCACTCGATGAGTTGGGCATCAGTGAGAGGGTGGACGTGCCGGTAGTCATACACCGGCAGGACGAAGTCCAAGAGCTTCTGGGTCTTCCCCGGCAGGAGGGATTTCAGATTCCAGCGCAGGCGCAGAATCGGGGCCGCGCGGCGTTCCAGGAAATTTGAAAACGATTCATAGGTGAACAACCGCTGGATGATGGGCCGCAGGAGGTATTTGGCACCCAGTTTGCCGAGAGACCCCGGAGCGTAGATATCGAAGACAACCATCCCTCCCGGCTTGACCCACCGGTGCAACTGCGCGATCGACCGCACCGGGTCGGGCGTGTGCTGCAGGACCCCGCGGCAGTAGACCAGGTCGAATCGCATTTTCATCGGCGGCATCTCGAGCAGGTTGGCCTGTGCCGGGACGAGGTTTTTGGCGCCCAAGGCCGCGTTTACGAAAATCGCCTCGGAAAGATCGACCGCCACCACCAGTTGGGCGTGCCGCACCAAATGCTCCGTGAACCGTCCGGCCCCCGCGCCGATCTCCAGCACGCTCCGCCCCCTCAGGCGTTCGACCGGTAAACCGATCAGCTGCTCCAGATAGGTCTTGGAAATGGTCGATCCGTTGACCGAGTCAAGCTGGATATCCCTGAACCGAGCCCATTGCTTGCCGAAATTCTCCGCGTAGTTACGGCCGGGGACGAAAGAGGCCACCTCCACGTCGCCGGCGCCGGGCCGATCTTTCAAGACGGCGACCGAACGAGGCTCGCCTGCGAAGACATCGCGATATCCCATCGTTTTTTCACCACCCATAGCTGAATCCTCGGATCGAATGGCACTCAACGTCCCGCCTCCATGACGTGCGTCAATACCTGGCGCAGACGCTCCGCCGATCGCTGCCAGGTATGGGCTTGAACATGCCAGAGCCCCTGGGCGATCAGAGCCGAGCGAAGGCTCTCGTCCCCCGCCACCCGGATCATGGCCTGCTTCCACGCATCGATATCATCCGGCGGGACCAGGATGGCGGCATCCTGCACCACCTCTCTTACGGACGGAATGTCGGCGGCGACCACCGCGGTACCGCACGCCATGGCTTCCAGGGGCGTCGCGCACCAGCCTTCGTAAAAGCTCGGATGAACCAGCGCCAGGGCCGCGCTGTAAAGTGCGGCCAGCGTCTCGTCCTCCTGGACCAGGGGCCCGGTGAAATGCACGCCGGCCTCCAGCCCGGCCCGCGCGGCCCACGACCGCTCCTCGCCCGTCTTGGATTCGAACGGGCCGGCCAGGACCAGGTCTATGCCCTGCCGCTGGAGGCCGGCGGAGGCGAACGCCTCGATCAGGCCCACGGTGTTCTTGTGGCGGCCGATCACCCCGACATACAGCAGGTAGGGGCGCTCCAGGCCGAACCGGCGCCGCAGCGCCAAGCGGGCCTGTTCCGGGTCGCGGGGGCGGAAGACCGGGTCCACCCCGTGGGTCACCACATGAATGCGGTCGGGCGGCAGGTCGGTCAGGCGCAGGAGATCTTGCCGGGTGCTCTCCGAAACGGCCAGGAAATGATGCGCGTGGCGCCGGGCATGGGCGAAGGCGCGGTTCAGGGAGCGCACCTTGGCGGGTGCGCACAAATCGGGGATCGCCAGGTAGGCGACCCCCCGGAGGGTGCAAAGCACCGGAGCACGCCGCAGGGGCGGGAAATACAGGTCCGGCGCGTAGAACACATCGACCGGCCCCAGCCACGCCTCGGCCGCTGGAAACCCGGCCGCTCGCCAGGGGACGGCCAGCAGGCGCATGGGCATCCGCGAGACGGTTTCCCGCACGGCCCCGCCGCACGTCTCCGAAAGCCGCCCCGGGGTGTGGCCTTTGCGGTCGAAGAAGAGCAGGCGCCACTCGTCCTGATCGGAGCGCCGGAGGAGCTCCGTGAGGAGGTTCCGCGTATGGCGCCGGCCGGCCCGCTCCCCGTGCAACAGAATCGATGCGTCGATGCCGATGACCGCCATGGCCTATTTCACCCTGTCCCAGCGCCGCAGCCACTGCTCCAATACCAGCAGGGCATACAGGTCCTGCTGCGGCGCTGCGGTCATCGGCTCCTGCCGCAGGCGCCGGACCGCATCGCGCGCCATCCATTGCGGCAAACGGGCCTCCGGGCCCAGACAGAGCTCGTCAAAACGCGCCAGCAGCCCCGCCTGAAGCCATCGGTTCAGGGGAATGACGAACCCCTGTTTGGGCCGGTCCAGGGCGCCCGGCGGCAGAAGCGGCCGGGCCGCATCCCGCAGCAGTCGCTTGCCTTCAACCGGCAGAAAGCTCACCAGCCACCCCGGCGGCAAAGACAGGGCGAACTCAACAAGGTGGTGATCCAAAAAGGGGACCCTTACCTCCAGGCCGTACGCCATGCTCATGCGGTCGACCTTGGTCAGCATGTCGTCGGGCGGAGACGTTCGCATGTCCATCCAAAGCGCCCGGTGGACCGGATGAACGAAGGCTTCATCCGCAAGCGCCGCCTCCGCTGTGCGCCTTAAAAGGCGCTCCCCGCCCCGAGCGACCTCTGCTCCCATCAGAGCGGCCCGCTGGGCCGGTGTCGTGATCTGGCGTTCCGCAAAAAACCGCTCCATCTCCGGCAAGGCTGCCAAATCGAGCATCTGAGGCAGAGAGGATCGCCTCCCGTTGCGCCAGGGCGGTACGCGTCTTAGCAAACCGACCAGAAATCGCGGCCGGGGAACCAACGCCTTGAGCGCGGCCACCCGATAGCGGCCCGTGTAGCCGCCGAAGACCTCATCTCCGCCGTCACCGGAGAGCACCACCTTGACGATCTGCCGGGCGGCGCGGCACACGGCAAACGTCGGCAGCGCCGATGAATCGGCGAAAGGCTCATCCATAAAACCGACGGCTTCATCGAGCAGCCGGTCCGGTTCCATGGAAATGGTGATTTCATGATGGCGGGTACCCAAATGCTGAGCCACTCGCCTTGCAAAAGGCGCCTCGTCCACACCGGTGCCCGGGAAAGACACGCAAAAGGTGTCGATTCCGGAGCGTTTGCGGGCCATGGCCACCACGGTGGATGAATCGACGCCTCCCGACAAAAAGGCGGCAACGGGAACGTCGGATACGAGATGGGCGGCGACGCTTTGCTCCAGCCGCCATGCCAGTTCGCGCACGGCCTCGGACTTTTTCAGAGAGATCGTTGCGGCGGTGGGGCGCCAATAGATATCGCGCGCCACATCGCCATGGTCGCAAACGATCCGTTCGGCCGGTTGCAGCTTTTCAACGCCCTTAAAAATACACATGGACCCCGGAACGTAGGAAAAGGCCAGGTACGCATGGATCGCCTGAGGATCGATCCTTTTTTCCAGCAGGCCGGATGAGAGAATGGCCGTCGCCTCTGAGGCGAAGCAGATGCCGTCTGGCAGACGCGCAAAATACAACGGCTTGATGCCGAAACGATCTCTGGCCAAAAGCAAACGCTGGGTATTGGCGTCCCACAAGGCAAACGCAAACATTCCTTCGAGGTGCTCGACACAGTTATTGCCATACTGCTCATACAGGTGGATGATCGTCTCGCAGTCGCTGCGGGTATTGAATTGATGCCCCTGGGACGAAAGGCGGCTGCGCAACGTCTGGTAATTGTATATTTCGCCGTTGGCGACCAAACAGATGCTTCGATCCTCATTAAAAACGGGTTGGCGGCCCGACTCCACGCCGATAATGGACAGACGTGTGTGGGCCATGGCCATGTCATCCGTGATGCAGCGCCCCTGGTCATCCGGCCCGCGGTGCTTCAGGGACTTCTGCATGCGAGCAATCTGCCGCACGAGCCTTTTTGCGGTACCTGCGAAGGAGAGAATGCCGGCAAGGCCGCACATCTCAATGCCTCATGAGGGTGTTGCGCATGCCTCCCAGGCGCTCGCCTGCGCGGTGGGCGTATTGAAAAAACCGGTTGGCGGCTCCGATGGGTTTCTCCCTTCGAAACGGCTTGTTGGCCAGCAGGACCCGTCCTCGGCATTTTTGGCACAACGGGTGGACCAGTCTCCCGAGTTCTTCCATCCGCATCAGGTGCGCCAGGGGCCCTTCTTTCATCATGTCCGCAAGGCGTTGGCAGTGTGCGTTGCCAATGCAGACCTCTGAATCGAAGTCCTGGCAGCAGACCGTGCATCGTCCATCCCAGAACACACCGAGCGACTTTCGGATCTCATCGCAGTTTCCTTCCAATCGCAGGGCAACCGTGCATGCGATCGGCAACAGCGAATTGGCCCATGTGCCTGCTCGCTTCAGAACGGCGAAAATCCCGTTGCCGAGCGGGATATCAAAGACGTCTTGGTGCTGCCTTCCCCGGCGGAACTTCCTGACAATTCCGGCAGGGTCCTCATCCGCCCGGCGGTTGTTTTTCCTCTCAGTCGACTCCCGCCAACTGGCGAATTCAGCAATCGTTTGCTCGATCAAACTGTAATCTTCGAGGAGGCGGCAATTCAGGTGGAATTGAAACGACTGCAGAATGTGAATTTCGATGCGCCTTGTGTTGATCTTGTTCTCCTTCGCGAACCGGATAATTTCTTTTAGTTTATTTCTGTACTGCACAAACGATAAAGGCGCTTTTCGCAAGGAGAACAGCTTTTCGGACGGAGTTTGATAACTCAGAACCAGGGTGTCGATTCCCGAATTCAACAGGTCCGGAACCCCAATTTTTTCAGGCACGCACACAAAATTTGTGATCACGTTCATTCGAAGGCCCGGGCCCACACCGTGGTTCACGATCGGCAAAAACTCAGGGTGCAGCAGCGGCTCCCCCATCAAAGAGGTTATTACCGAACCCCTGAAATCTCCCTCGCTGAGTTGATTTAAAACGGATTTGGCCAGCGAAAAGGGCATGTCACCGCGCGGGCGAGTCATCTTGTGGTTGGGGCAGAAAAGGCAATTCATGTTGCAGCGGTTTGTCAATTCAAGGAACACCACACTTCGTGAAGCCAAATATTGTTTGTGATCACAGGACGTCATTGTCTAATGCTTGCGCGATGCAATGGGTATATTGCTTAAGTCCGGCGTGAATTAGACTTTAGCGGTCTCTGATATTGAGACTCGGGTAGCGGAATTGTGGGGTTTCAACATGCGGAGGCAACGAGTCGGCTTTGAAAACTGCGAGGACAAATTTCGTAGGGCTGTTCAATGAAGTAAATGAGTCTGAGCAAAGAAAACCACAACCAGCGTAGGAGGCGGAAGCTTAAATGGCGCGGCGTGAGCTTGAACGGCCATTTTTCACGGATGAACCGGATGTGCTCAAAACCGGCCAGAATCAACACCTGTCTCAGAGACATTTCGGTGAATAGGGTCTGATGGGTGAAGTCGTTATAGCGGCAATACAAACTGGTGAAGCCGGACACCTGGGGGACGTTGACGACCAAGTTGCCGCCGGTCGCAAGAGCCGCCTTTACGGCTGTGAGAAACCCGATCGTTTCGGTTTTGGGGATGTGCTCGAGGACGTCGTTCAGGGTGATCGTGTTGTAACGGCCAGTCCGGGCGATCAGAAATTCAATGGTGTCTTTCACCAAATGCACGGGACAACCAACCCGCCTGGAAGTGATGTCCGCGAGCGGGACGGACAACTCCAGGCCCTCCAATGTGAGGTATCCACTCTGCTTGAGAAAGAAAAGGAATTTACCGTCGCCGCAACCGATGTCGAGGATCCGGGCGTTGCGGTCGGATGGCAGGCAGTCGTAGTACCATTCGGCAAAACCCCTGCTGCACTGCTCGTAATTTCGCCATTCATGCAGGTTTTTGTAAAAGGATTCGTAATATCCTTTTGAAGCAGGACTTCCCTCTACTAAGCTGAGGTGGTTGCGATCATTCAATTTCGGTTTCTCCTCGGGCCGAAAGCGAGCAGGGCCGAGCGGTCATCTGCTCCTGCCGTCCGGTGACATCACGGCAGGCTAAGCGCAGAATTTTCGCTGCCACCGCACCCCAGGTCATGTCGCTTTTCACGAAACGGTGCAAGGCCGCCGCTCGTGCGTCGAGTTCCTCTTGGTTCGCGCGCAGGCGGACGATCAGTTCGGCCAGGGCCACTGCATCTTCGGGAGGCACAACGAAAAGACTTTCCATCAAACCCGCGGGGTACCCGTCGAGAGAGGTGGCCGCAACGATCGCCGGCACCCTATGGATCCCGCAGGTCGCGATCTTGGTCGAAATTGGGCCGTATAATTCTGTGAAATAGAGTCCGCCCAGGCACAAACCCACATCGATCGCAGACAGGTAGCGACCGAGTGAGTCTGAGGGGAGATAACCTGTGAAGAGAACTTTTTTCTCCATTCCCAACTCAGTCGTTTTTCGGATCAGCTCCCCTTTCAGAGGCCCATCCCCGATAAAAAGCAGGAAAAGATCCGGCACCCGACTTACGCACAATCGGCAGGCTTCCAAAAGGGTATCAAAGTCATATCGGTCGTAGATATTGCCGACAAATCCGAGGCAGAAACAGTCTGGCGGCATACCCAGTCGCTTCCGGGCCTCTTCTGGGCGGCAGCTCCTCCCATCGTTGGACTCTGCACCATTGGGCAGGAAGTGAACTCTGCACGGCGGCAACTGGTATTTTTCCAAGAGCCAACGACGCATCGGGACGGACGGCACAATCACCCCGGCTGCCTGATAAAGGTCCGATTTTTGATGGTGTTCCACAGTATTGACCCGCGCCGCCTTGATTCCCTCTTTTAAGAAAAAGGGAACCAGCAGGTCATTGACCTCGACGAAAAAGGGGATCCTAAAAAGACGTGCGCACCAGCGCGGGCTCGGATGGACTTCCAGCTCTCGAACGTAAATGAAACTGTATTTTTTCATTAGGCATAGGCAAAACATCGTAATGCCACTGAGCAGTTTGAACAAAAAGGCCCCCGGTTCGGAGAACTGCCATGGCCATAAACGAAAAAACCGCACCCCAGCAATTCGTGGGGTCGGTTTGAGCGGCCTGGGGATCACGGCATCCACGCACCAGCCGTGCCTTGCAAAGCCTCGGATCACCCCCAGGGTGTGCGTCCGGCAGGCGTTGGGCACATCCAGTTCGACGAAAGAGAAGTAGAGAATATGCATCGGGTTGTATTTGTTTCTACTCATCTGGGCAAACATCGCACTGAAGGCTTACCATACTGCCGAGGGGCCCCGGCGGTTCGGCTCATGCTCGAAAGGCGCCGAACTTTCCATGGCTCAGACTGCGGGCGACCTCCACGATCAGCGCATTTTTCATCCAGATAGAAATCAGTAGAAACGCGCCGATCTCTGAAAAAATCAGAAGAAAAAAACGTGGCAGGCTGCCCATCCCTTCCAAGACCGTGCCGATCAACAAGGAAGATGCCACCAGCGCGGCCGTCGCCAAAAGCGGGCAGTAGACCGCCCCCAATATTATCTGGAGGAAGTTCTCCAGCAACCGGCTCAGGGCGACCGAGTTCAGGATAAGGCCTGCCAGATAAGCGGCTGTAACCGCCCAGCCTGCACCAATCAGCCCCCAGCTTATCGTCAGGGGATAGATCAGCACTAAGAAGACGCACAGCTCAAAGGTCTTGTTGCGGCTTTGGATTTCCGGGCGATTGACCGCCAGAAACACCGGTGCGATGACGTTGGAAAGACCCCGGAAGAGACCTAAAAGACAAAGGACTCTTAGCACACCGGCCATCGGCAACCAGCGGTCGCCCAAGAAGACGGCGATGAAATCCTCCGCAAGCAGCATGATCAAGGCTGTCGACGGCAAAAGGATCATGAGCACGGATTCAAAGACTTTCTGAAACGCCTCTTTCACCCGCTTCCGGTCATCCTGAATCTGAGCGTACACTGGCAAGGAAATTCTTCCGATGGTCTCGCAGAGGCTGGTCACGGGCAGATTGGCAATCGCATAAGCCATGGTGTAATAACCCAGCAGATCCAGCCCGAGCAGTCTGCCCACCAGTGCATCGTCCCCGTTCGTCACCACGAATGTCACGACGCTGATCCAAAACATGTGTTTACCGAAATGGATCAGGTGGGCCGCACGCTTTCTTTCCCAGCAAAGCCGGGGCCGGTAGGGGTGAAATCGAAACGACAGGCCGAAGTAGATCAGTCTCCAGATGACGCTGGCCCAAACGAGAGCCCAGAAGTCTTTGAGTATCAGCGCGAGCAAAACCGCCGAGATGCTTCCAGCGAGGTCTGAAATGACATCGAGCTGGGCCTTGTGCTTGAAATCG
>JBFYWX010000275.1:0-5462 GCA_041310825.1 Desulfobacteraceae bacterium
CCGGGGCGGGCCTCAACATGACCAACATCCTGGTCGAGCTCTCCTTCGGCAATGTCTATTTCGCCATGTTTCTCACCATGATCGCCTGCCTGGTCCTCGGCATGGGGGTGCCCACGACCCCCAACTACGTCATCATGGCCACGATCATGGCCCCGGCCCTGATCGCGTTGAAACCCGACACCCCGCTGATCGCCGCGCACCTGTTCGTGTTCTATTTCGGCATCCTGGCGGACGGCACCCCGCCGGTCTGTCTGGCCGCCTACGCGGCGGCCGGGATCGCCGGGGCCGACCCGTTCAAGACGGGCATCGAGTCTTTTAAGCTCGACATGCGTACCTTCCTGCTGCCCTACATGTTCATCACCGCACCGCAGATGCTCCTGCTCGGCCTCGCCCCCGGACTCCTCGGGGTGATGGAGGCCGTCTGGATTTTTGTGACCTCTTCTCTCGGCATGTATGCGCTCGCCGCCGGTATGCAGGGTTTTCTGCTCGACGAGGACACTTGGTACGAGCGGATCGTGCTGATCGCCGTCGCCATCTGCCTGGTCAAACCCGGCCTCGTCAGCGACACCCTCGGGCTGGCCGGCTTTGCCCTGGTGTACATCCTCCAAAGGAGGCGGGTCGGCCGGCGCACCGCCTGAAGCCGATGGCCGTGAGGGACGGAGAGGTATCAAATTAAGATTGACAAAATCCGGCAAACACAATTTACTTAGAGTCTTTGATCACACAGAGGCACCAGGGCATTTTCAACTTCTATAGCATTACACATAGCAGCGAGGCAGACTTACCCATGCAGCCGGGCAAATTACGCGGTGGTATCACGTTTTCGTATCCTTCGAGCGGTCTTTCCAGCCCGTTCGAAGCCGTTTCACCGCCATCAATGGCAATTGTCCCCCTGCGGCAGGACCAGGGCGGCGTTTGCACGGCCCGGGTCAAGAAAAACGACCCTGTCCTCGTCGGCCAGCTCATCGGAGAAAGCACCGCACCGAACGGCGCATCGATCCATGCCCCGGTGTCGGGCAAAGTGGCGGAGGTCATCAAGGCTTTTCAGAACATCCACGGGCAACCCGTTCCGGCCGTTGCGATCGAGTCGGACGGGCAGGCGCAACGGATTGAGCATGCGGCGGAGGCCAACCCGTTGGCGGCCCTGCAGGCAAAGGGGGTCGTCGATTTCGACCGCAGCACCGTTCCACTGTCCGCCAAACTGAACGAAGCCAAGGCGCGCAACGTCACCACGCTGCTGGTCAACGCCTTGGACATCGAGCCCCTTCTCGCCAGCCGCGGCCGACTGCTGCTGGAGCAAACAACGGACATCGCCGCCGGCATTGATGCCGTCAAGAAGATCCTCAACCCCGGTCGCGTTTTGCTCACAGTGGACGCCAACGCCCTCCAGGCCATCGCCGCGACCAAGAGCGCATGGGGCGATTCGGTACAGGTTGTGCCGCTCCAAAACAAGTACCCGCAGGCGGTGGACTACCTGCTGATCAAGCGGGCCCTGAACCGGGAGGTCCCCTTCGCGCACGGAGTTCGCATTGTCGACATCGGGGCGGTGGTGGTCGATGTCGAAAGCATGGCCGCCGTCGGCCGGAACCAGCCCGTGGTGGAACGATTTATCACCGTGGCGAGCAGCCAGGGGCACGCCCGCAATGTCCGGGTAACCATCGGTACGCCCATAGGCTCTGTTCTGGACCACTGCCGCATCACCCCGGAGCATGGCGGTAAAGTTCTGGCCGGCGGGCCGATGACGGGACCGGCCGTGGCCGGGCTGGATCAGCCCGTGACCAAGGAGGTGGCCGGCATAACGGTCCTGGGTACCCGCGAGGTGGTGAAGCCGGTCGAGGCGGTCTGCATCAAATGCGGCCTGTGCGTGGAGGCATGCCCGATGGGCCTGATGCCCTTTCTGCTCTCCGGCTTTTCGGAAAAAGGGATGTTTGCGCACGCTGAGCGCCACGACCTCTTCGCCTGCATCGAGTGCGGGTGCTGCGCGTATCAATGCCCGGTAAGAATTCCCATGGTTCAGTTCATCAAGTTCGCCAAGCGGCAACTCGTGGATCAAAGGAGTGGGGCATGAAACCACCCGAATTCGTCGTATCGACCTCACCCCATGTCCACAGCGGCAATTCCGTGCGCAGGATGATGCTGCATTTGATCGTCGCCCTGCTGCCCGCCGTGGCCGCGGCATATCTCGTCTTCGGAGTCGACTCCCTCAAAGTCGTCGCCATTTCCATGATCTCCGCGGTTTTTTGGGATGCCGCTTTGCAAAAACTATTCGGCCGCGACCTGTCGATCGATGATTTGAGCGCGGCGGCCGGCGGCCTGGTTTTGGCCATGCTCCTGCCCGTGACCGTCCCCTGGTGGGTCATTGTTCTGGGCACCCTGGTAATGCTGCTTCTGGGAAAACATGTCTACGGCGGGCTGGGCGGCAATCCGTTCAACGGGGTGATCATCGCCTATGTGGTGCTGTTGCTCTCCTACCCCGAACACATGGGCAACTTGCCCGTGCCGACGTCGGACAGGATGATGACGCAGAACTCTCCCCTTGTTGAACTTAAGGAAAACGGCGCATCCTACCTGGAGGAGTCCTTTCCGTGGCAGGACCTTTTCCTGGGTTCCACCTTGATCACAGGGGCCATCGGCGAGATCTCCAAACTGGCCTTGCTGGTCGGCGGCGTGTTCTTGCTTCTGCGAAAAAAGATCTCCTGGATCATCCCCGTGAGCTACCTGGCGGGCCTCGCCGGTATCGCGACCCTTTTCTGGCTCATGGACCCGGATACCTGGGCGAGCCCTCTGTTTCACTTGCTGGCGGGGGGTAGCCTGCTGACGGCGTTTTTCATCGCAACCGACTGGACCACCTCGCCGGTGACGAAATACGGGATGGCGCTTTTCGGCCTGGCCTGCGGGGTGATGACCGTGGCCATCCGCTTGTGGTCCCAATGGCCGGAGGGGGCCTATTTCAGCGTGTTCATGATCAGTATGCTGACGCCGGTATTCGACAAGATCCGTCCACGGGTCTTCGGGTCGAAATTCAAAAAAGAAAGAACGGTGACACCATAGGACGCAAGGAGCGCGTGCCCGTTCCGCGCGCCGTTTACTCAACCCGACCCTGACAGGAGGGTAGTTTTCCGTGTCCCTGCGCGAAATCATACAAATGGTTCTGGTCCTGACGATCGTCACGTCGGTCTGCGCCGGCGGCCTGGCCACGGTCAAGATGGTCACGGCAGAGCGGATCGAATACCAGCAGATCAAGTTCATCAAGGAGCCGGCCTTAAAGAAGATCCTTACGGACTTCGACAACGATCCGATTTCGGATCGCGTCCAGATCGTGACGGGCAAGGACAGCCGCGGGCGGGAGGTGAAGACGACCTTTTTTATAGCCAAAAAAGGCGGTGACGTAACCAGCCTGGCCTTCGAGGCGAGTGGTCCCGGATACGGCGGGCCGATCGCTGTGATGATCGCCATCGACCCGAAGGGGGACCTGGTTCAAGCCGTTGCGGTGACCACCCAGTCCGAGACGCCCGGGTTGGGCACGAGAATCATGGATGACCCCAATTTCCCGGCCCAGTTCGCGAACAAGCCCGTGAGTGCGAACTTCAACCTGGCCTCCGCCGGAGGCGTGATTGGGGCCATCTCCGGGGCCACGGTCTCCTCTAACGGGGTGAGTACCGCCGTGAGCCGGGGCGTTGAACTGTATCAAAACGTCAAGTCTCAGCTGGGACTTTAGGAGAGGAGGCCCGGCGCCATGGCCGCGCGCATCGTAAACGAGTTTACCAAAGGCTTCTGGAAGGAGATCGCCCCGCTGCGCTTTGCCCTGGGCATCTGTCCGGCCCTCGCCGTGTCCACTAAAGTGGAAAGCGCCCTGGGCATGGGCTTTGCCGTGGTCTTCGTGCTGTGCATGAGCAACATCATGGTCTCCGCCGTGCGCAACCTGGTTCCGGACAAGGTGCGCATCGCCGTCTTCATCAGCATCATCGCCACCGGAGTCGTCATCGTGGAACTGGTGATGCAGGCCTATTTCTATCCGCTCTTTCTGGTCCTGGGCATCTGGATCCCGCTGATCGTGGTGAATTGTATTGTATTAGGCCGCGCGGAGGCCTTCGCCCGCAAAAACACGGTGCTGCTCTCGCTTTCGGACGGCCTGGGCATGGGCCTGGGATTTACCCTCTCCCTGGTGGTGATCTCCAGCATCCGCGAGATCCTGGGCAATGGCACCTGGCTCAGCATGATGATCATGCCCGAAGGCTACCCGGGATTCGGCTTTCTGCTCCGGCCCCCGGGGGCCTTTGTCGTTTTCGGGCTGCTCCTGGGGATCATGAATGTCATCTCGGCCCGGATCGAAAAGCAGAGGGTGTGATCACCCGAAAATTGCACCATCCGAGGAAACCGCCATGCAAGACTACCTGTTGATGATCGTGGCCGCGATGTTTATCAACAACATCGTGCTGATCCGCTTCATGGGCAACTGCCCGGTGGTGGGCGTCACCAACTCCTATGAGAGCGCAGTGGGCATGGGGGCGGCGGTGGTTTTCGTGGCGACCATGGCCGGAACCACCTGCTGGATCATTCAAAAATTCATTCTGGAGGTCCTGGGCATCGAATACCTCCAGACCCTGGTTTTCATTCTGGTAATCGCCGCCCTGGTTCAGTTCGTGGAGATCGTGATGCAGAAAGTGGCCCCGCCTCTCTACCGGGCGCTCGGGATCTTCCTCCCTCTGATCACGACCAATTGCATGGTGTTCGGCGTATCGGTGCTGAACATCAAGGAAGACCACAGCTTCATGCAAACCCTGGTCTTTTCCCTGGCCTCGGCCGTCGGGTTCGGGTTGGTGCTGGTGTTCATGGCCGGGTTGCGCGAGCGGATGGATGCCACGGGGCGCATTCCCCGCATGCTGCGGGGCGTGCCCATCACTCTGATCACCGCCGGCATGATGGGGCTGAGTTTTGCCGGGCTGCTCGGTATGGACTAGGCCGAGAGAGGGCACTGAAAATGGAACCCGTTCTCACCGCAATCATCACCGTCGGCGCCATGGGCATGCTGGCCGGCCTCATCCTGGGGGTGGCCGCGAAGTTTTTTTATGTCCACGTGGACCCGCGCGTCGGCAACGTGTCCGACCTCCTTCCGGGGGCGAACTGTGGGGGCTGCGGCTTTGCCGGATGCACCGACCTGGCCGCGGCCATCGTCCAGGGCAATGCCCCGGCCAACGCGTGCAAGGCTGCGAGCGACGAGCTGGCCCAGGAGATCGCTTCCATGCTGGGCATCTCCGTGGAAAAGCAGGAGCGGCAGGTGGCCCAAATCTTCTGTCAGGGTGACGGCGCCCATGCCCAACGCAAATTCGTCTACCTGGGGATTCAGGATTGCCGGGCCGCGCAGGTGGTCTCCGGGGGGGACAAGGCCTGCAGCTACGGGTGCCTGGGTCTGGGCACCTGCGTTCAGGCCTGTTTCTTCGACGCCCTGCACATGGGGCCGA
>JBFYWX010000295.1:0-4992 GCA_041310825.1 Desulfobacteraceae bacterium
CAAGCTTGCCCAACCCACGGTGACACAGTCCGTCGCCCGGGGAGAAAAGATAGTCTCCGAGAAAGGCATGCAAATAGAAAAAGAATTGAAATAGTAAAACAAAGAACGTCCCACATACCCGCAGCTAAAACGATGGGTGAAAAGGCAGTCGGCATCCTCGTCTTTCCGGGCATTGTCAAGGGCGGCTTTATAGTGGGCGGACAATATGGCGAAGGCGCCCTGATCAAAGATGGAAAGACCGTTGCGTTCTATAATACCGTTGCGGCCTCTTATGGGCTGCAGGCCGGTCTTCAGAAATTTGGCTACGCGCTCTTCTTCATGACCGACTCCGCCCTGAAGTGGCTCGACAAGAGTGACGGCTGGGAAATCGGCGTCGGTCCAAGCATCGTTGTCGTGGACGCTGGTGCGGCCACGTCCTTGACGAGCACTACTGCCCAATCCGATATCTATGCGTTTTTCTTTGACCAGAAGGGCCTGATGGCTGGGCTCGGCTTGCAGGGTACAAAAATCACCAGGCTCGAAAAATAAAGGTGAGATCATGAGATCTTCATGGCCCTCGGGATGGGTTCTCTTACTGGCGGTCGTAATCCTGCTCCAGGGATGCGCTACGCCGATAGGCGTGCGCCACCTGGATTTGAAGGAGGCCAACCGCAAACTGACTGAAAGCGTTTTATCGGACGATCAACTGAGCGCTCCGACGATGCAGATCCTCAATCGGTCCGGCTTGGCGAAGAAATACGAGAGCGAACCGGGCAAGGTGATTGCCGCACTGAACAAGGGCGTCCCCACGGCCCGCGAGGCCGACCGGCTCTTTGCCCTTGCGGAGCTTTCGTTCCTGCATGCGACGAAAAGTGGTGATCGGTCCTACTTTCTCTCCGCTGCAGTGTACGCATATGCATTTCTTTTTCCCAAGGATGCCGGCAGCATTCCGGACCCGTTTGATCGGCGCCTGCGAACCGCCGTTGATATTTACAATCAGGGGATTGCGGAGGGGTTCACCGATAAAGAATCCAAAGAAGTGGTGCTGGAGGCAGGCACTTACAAACTCCCCGCCGGAGAACTAGCAGTTCGCATCGACCCGAACGAATTCCGGTGGGGTCCGTTCCGCATGGATAATTTCGTGGCCGCCTCCCGTCTCGGTGTGCGCGGCCTGCACAATGATTACCGCTGGCCAGGAATCGGGTCGGCCATGGTTGTCAGCCTAAAACACGTTCCAGGAGAGCAGGAAGCGGCCTTCACCCGAGTTCCTCCGACGCTGAAAATGGCGGTTACTGCCTTCCTGCAGCTGGAAAACGTCGAGGCAGGGCTCCGCGACGGCCGGCTGGAAGGAAAGCTTGCGCTCTACACCAACCAGGAAAGCACATCGGTCAGCGTCGCTGGCCGCACGGTTCCCATAGAGTTCGGGTTGACCTCTGCTCTGGCCTACACCCTGGAAGGATCGCAGGTCTACGCGCTGGAGCTCAAGGGACTGCTTTCGGGTGACCTCCAGCTGTTCAAAAATACCGCCCGTTTCAAGGACAACGTGTTTCTCATGGCGCCTTACCGTCCCGGTCGGATTCCGCTGGTGCTCGTTCACGGAACGGCTTCCAGCCCGGCGCGCTGGGCGCAAATGCTAAACGAAATCCTCAACGACCGGGAACTGTGGAACCGTTACCAGGTCTGGCTGTTCACTTACAACACCGGCAACCCCGTTCTCTACTCCGGCGGGATCCTCACGCAAGGACTCCGCAGCGTGGTTCAAGAACTCGACCCCGAGGGCAAGGATGGCGCCCTGCGGAAAATGGTGGTCATCGGCCACAGCCAAGGAGGGTTGCTCACAAAGCTGACCGCCATCGACAGCGGCAATCGTTTCTGGGAGCGCGCTTTCACCGTCTCTATCGATCAGGTCGACGTCTCATCCGATACGCGCGAGCTGCTCCGGCGCAGTTTTTTTTACGAACCCCTGCCCTTTGTCCAGCGCGTCGTCTTCATCTCCACGCCGCACCGCGGCAGCCATTTATCGAAGGGTTATGTCACCGATTTGTTGAGGCGTCTGATTTCGTTGCCTTTCACGCTGTTAAGCCCGCTGCAGGAGGTTTTCGAAAGGAGCCCCGAGGCCGTCACGGCACGTGCGATGACGGCTGAAATCCCGCGCAGCACCGACAACATGAACCCCGACAGCGAGTTCATCAAAACCTTTTCGTCGATCCCTGTCTCACCCGGCATCATCGCCCACTCCATCATTGCCGTGGATAACCCCGAAGACCCGAAGGAGGAGTGGGATGACGGGGTAGTGGCCTACAGCAGCGCCCACATCGATGGTGTCGCCTCCGAGTTCATCGTTCACTCCGGCCACTCCGCGCAGGAATCGCCTCTGGCCATCGAAGAGGTGCGCCGGATCCTCGTTGAGAATCTCAAGAACTGAGGAGGCAAACGATGGTGCGAGTTTTAAAGTGCGCCGGAGTATTCATCGGCGCTATAGTCGTCATCCTCATGACGGCCTGGGGGGCTTTGGCGATCTGGTATTCGAACCTTTCGGAGAGCCATGTGCGCACCGGCTTGACCGGCCTGTTTGTGCTGGCCACCCTTCTGGCGTTCGTCTTTCTTCGCAGACGGCGGCGAACCTTGGCCGGGTTGCTCGTGGTCTTTGCCGGCATAGTGGTCTGGTGGTTAAGCATCCCGGCTTCGAACGACCGCAACTGGCAGCCGGATGTGGCCGTGCTGCCCTACGCAGTAGTTAAGGGCGAGCAGGTTACGATCTACAACATTCGCAACCTGAACTACCGGACCGAGACGGACTACGACGTGCGCTACTACGACAAAACCTTCGACCTTAACCAGTTGGACTCGGTTGACCTGATCGCGGTCTACTGGATGGGGGATGCGATCGCCCACATCATGCTCAGTTTCGGGTTCCAGGAGAAGGACTTCGTGACCTTCTCGATCGAAACCCGCAAGGAAGAGGGCGAGGAATACTCGACTTTAAAGGGTTTTTTTAAACAGTACGAACTGATCTTCATCGTCGGCGATGAGCGCGACCTGATCCGGGTGCGCACCGACTACCGCAAACCGCCGGAGGACGTCTACCTCTATCGGGGCCGCTTGACGCAGGAGAACTCCCGGAAGTTCTTCATGGAGTATGTCCGTCAGATCAACTCCATGAAGGAAAAACCCGAATGGTACAACACGCTCACCACGAACTGCACCACGGATGTGGTTCGGCTCATCCGCGCCTATGGCGGTCAGGCTCGCTACAACTGGAAGGTGCTGCTTTCAGGTTATGCCCCGCAGTATGCGTACGAAAACGGATCGCTCGATACGCGTATCCCCTTCGAGGAACTCCGGAAACTCAGTTACATCAACCCCAAAGCCCGGGCCGTCGGCGACGATCCGGAGTTTTCGCGCAAGATACGCGAGAGTCTGCCGCGACCGCAATCGAATCGGTAGCAACAGCTGCAATGGTGCCAGCTTGAGAGACATACTCCAAATGTGTATAGGGGATTTATTGCGTTCGTTGGCAACCGCACCAATTCTACTGTAGGATCGGCACCTGCACTCCTTGGAGTGATGAGCCCCCAACCAAATTAGGAGGTTTCCATGAAAAGACAGTATTTTTTGACCATGTTGCTGCTTGTGCTCTTCTTAGCGTTTGGCTGCGCCTCGACCAAGGTTTCGGACCGCGAGAGGTACTCGGCCGAAAAACTTCCGCGGCCTGCCCAGATTATCGTCTATGATTTTGTGACAAACCCCGCGGGAGTCGCCCTCGACTCGGCCCTTGCCGGGCAGACTGCGGCGCCGGCCACACCACCGACCGCCGAACAGATCGAACTGGAAAAGCAGCTTGGTATACAGATGGCCGAGGAGCTTGCCGCCAACATCCGGGCGATGGGTCTCTCTGCCGTCCGGGCGACCTCCCAGACGGTTGCCCAGGTAAACGATATCATGATTCGAGGGTATCTATTGTCGGTTGACGAGGGAAGCCAGCTGAAACGCGTGACCCTTGGGTTTGGCTCCGGTGCCTCCGAGCTTAAGACCCTGGTCGAAGGCTACCAGATGACGGCCGGCGGCCCCCGCAAACTCGGCCAGGGGTCGATCGATGCCGGGGGAGGAAAGGTGCCCGGCGGTGCCCTTGGTGTGGCGGCCCTTTTGGTGACCCACAATCCTGTCGGGCTCGCCGTGCAGGCCGGTGTGCAGGGCTACGGGGAGTATTCGGGGAGTGCCAAGATCCAGGGCCGGGCCAAGCAGGCCGCCAAGGAAATTGCCGACCAGCTCAAGATCCGTTTCCAAGAGGAGGGCTGGATTCAGTAACATCTTCTGAGCGCTTTCTGAAATCGTCCTTTAGGGGGGCACTGTTATCAGAAAGAGACCTTCGGTTTGGGTCTGACGCGAACGGGGCAATTGAGAAAAGACTAAGATGTGAAGGCCGCGTGCGCAAAGTAATTTTTCGCCTGCGTCTCATCGGCACTGAGGAGATTACTGGAAAGGAGTTTTATGAAATTTGCGGCTAGGGCAATCATGGTCGTGGCATTTCTGTGGATATTGCTCACACCGGCGCAGGCAGCCGAGGTCGATTTTGCCTTTTTGGAAACGAAGTGGTCTACCCTAACTAAGGATCTTAAAGGTTTTTCCAAGCTGGGAGGAAGCGAAAAGATCGCCTACTACGTGAACTCCCAGCGGAAGTATACTTTCTTTGGCAATGAAGTACCGAATAATGTGGTTTTCGGATTTTACAACGACAAGGGGTTTTAGGGGACGTTTTAGGGGACGTTCCTTGTTTTATAGTTTGACAGGTGTCATGTTGCCTGATATTGAACCTCCATGCCACGCAAAGCCCGATTGGATGCGCCCGGAGCGCTGCATCACATCATCGTCAGAGGGATCGAACGGCGGACCATTTTTCGGGGTGATGCCGATTACGCTGATTTTATTGAGCGGCTGGGAGCGATTCTGCCCGATGGTGGGACCCGCTGTTTTGCCTGGGCCTTGATGCCCAATCATTTTCACCTGCTGCTC
>JBFYWX010000306.1:0-5862 GCA_041310825.1 Desulfobacteraceae bacterium
GGCACGGTGGACGAGATCGTCTATGCCCGCCTGTCGGAGCGGATGCGCAACCGCTACGACCTCTTCGGTGGCCTGCCCGACACCATCCGCGATGACTGGATCGAGAATATCGAAACCTTGGGCGAGCGGATGGATCGCTACATCGAGGAACGCCGCCAGGCCACCGGCTTTGATTTGCGCTACAACGACAGCATCAAGCCCACGGACGACGCCTGGCGAGACTGCGCCGGCGTGCTGGCCAGGCGGGATTTCGACAACCTGATGCGGCAGGGGTGGAGTGCCTAGTAGGCACGAAAGCAGGCGGGGTGTAAGGGGAACGGGTGAAGCCGACCTGGAAGGTATTGAGCCCCGAAAATTTTAGCGTGGGAGCGTGCCGACGGGTTTGTCCCTCTGGCAGGCAACACGCAGAACTGCGCGTGTGGACGGGCCAAATGAGGCCGAAGTGCCTGGTGAGATCGTCGTGACTGAATGCCATACTCAGCGGTGGGGAGGCTTTGCCGGGTGGTAGGTCAGCAAGGGCTGCCAGGTACGCCCATTCTGGGCGGCTGGCGGATTGTCGGCAAGCCGGTGATCTGCGAGACTGCCGCGTCACCGCTCGCCTTCTGCCATCGATGTGCGCTGGCGGCGAAACTCCCACCTCCACCGCCAACTCGCAGGGACGCGCCTATGTTCAGTCCTTCTCAGCGGTTGGGTGCTCACGCCCTCCTCATCCTGTCTCTCGTGCTCGCCGGCTGTCAGGAGCAGGCGCCACCGCCGTCACCGGCGGAGGTCTCCCGGCCCGCGGAGATCCTCGAGATTGTCCCCGCCGGACTTGGCTCGGGCCTGCGCTTTCCCGGGCGGGTGCGCGCCGTTCAGCGGGCCGAGCTCGCCTTCAACGTCCCGGGGCAGATCGTCGAGTTTCCCGTCGCGGAGGGGGAGGCGGTAGCGCCCGGCGATCTGATCGCGCGCCTCGATCCGGAGAGCTTCGAGACGCGGCTCGCCGCCGCCCAGGCCGAGTTCGACAAGGCCACGGCCGACTACGAGCGGGTGCGAGAGCTCTGGGATCGCAGCAAGGCAGTCCCTCGCGCGCAGGTCGATCAGAAGCGCACGGCCATGGAGGTCGCCCGTTCCACGTTCGCCGCGGCCCGCAAAGACCTCGACGATGCCCGGCTGACCGCGCCCTTCGGCGGCGTCATCGCCCGCCGGCTGGTGGAGCCGTTCCAGAACGTCCAGGCCAAGGAGGCGGTCGTGAGCCTGCAGAACGTCGATGAGCTGGAGGTCGTCATCCACGTCCCGGAGCGGGTGGTGCGCGGCGAGCCGAAACGGGTCGCCGCCTTTGCCCAATTCGCCGACATGCCCGAGCGCCGCTTCCCGGTCACGCTCAAGTCCTACGCCACCGAGGCCGACCGGCAGACCCAGACCTACGAGGTGGTGCTCGGCCTCACCCGCCCCGCCGGCGTGAGCCTGCTGCCGGGCATGGCCCTGGAGGTGTTTCCCGCCGAGACACCGGCCGGCGAGGAGCAGGCCAGCGTGCTTGTACCCCTGCGGGCGGTGCGGGCGGGGACCGACGGTTCACCGGGCGTGTGGGTGGTCGACCCCGAGAGCTCGCGGGTCAGTCGGCGGCCGATCACGGTCGGGACCATCCAGGGGCAGGATATCGTGGTGCTTGCCGGCCTGCGGCCCGGTGAACGGATCGTGACGGCCGGGGTGAACCATCTGCGCGACGGCATGCTCGTGCATCCGCTGTAGGGCCGCGGAGGGAGCCATGAACATCGCATCCTACACTTTGCGCAAGCGCACCATCGCCTGGCTAACCTGCCTGCTGCTGCTTGCGGGAGGCTATCTCGCCTACCAGCAGCTCGGCCGCTTCGAGGACCCCGAGTTCGTCATTCGCGAGGCCGTCATTGTCACGCCCTACCCGGGCGCGCTGCCGGCCCAGGTCGCCGAGGAGGTGACGGACGCGATCGAGAGTGCCGTCCAGCAGATGCAGGAGGTCAAGGAGATCACCTCGCTTTCCACCGCCGGCCAGTCGCGGGTCAAGGTGAAGATCGATATGCGCTTCGCCGGGACCAAGGACGACCTCGAACAGGTGTGGGACAAGCTGCGGCGTAAAGTCGCCGATGCCCAGCGCCAGCTTCCGCCGGGGGCTGGGCCCTCCGTGGTGAACGACGACTTCGGCGATGTCTATGCCCTCTTCTTCGCGGTCACCGGCGACGGCTATGGCCTGGAGCAGATCCGCGACTACGTCGAGCGGCTGGAGCGGGAACTCCTGCTGGTGGCGGGCGTGGCACGCATCGCGACGCTCGGCGCGCCCCAGGACGCGATCTTCGTCGAGATTGCCGCCGCTAAATCGGCTCAGCTCGGCATCGGGCTGGAGCAGATCGACCAGACCCTGCGCGAGCGCAACCTCATCGTGGCGGCGGGCGATCTGCGGGTCGGCCCCCAGCGGCTCGCGATCAGCCCCACCGGTCAGGTCGACTCCGTCGAGGCCATCGGCAACATCGTGCTCACCGCCCCCGGTGACGATCGGGTGATATATCTTCGGGACATCGCGACCATTACGCGCGGCGTGGTGGAGCCGCCACGCGCCCTGATGCGCTACGACGGCCAGCCGGCCATCGGTCTGGGCATCTCCAACGTCGCCGGTGGCAACGTGGTCGCAATGGGGGATGCGGTGCGCACCCGCCTGGCCGAGCTCGACGCCCAGCGCCCGGTGGGCATGGAGCTCAACGTCGTCTCCTACCAGTCCGACGCGGTGCGCGCGGCGGTCAACGGCTTCGTCGCCAACCTGGTGGCCGCGGTGGTGATCGTGGTCCTGGTGCTGGTGCTCTTTATGGGCGTGCGCAGCGGGCTTATCGTCGGCGCGGTCCTGCTCCTCACCGTCGCCGGCACCCTGATCGCCATGTACCTGGACGGGATCGCCATGCAGCGGATCTCGCTTGGGGCGCTGATCATCGCCCTGGGCATGCTGGTGGACAACGCGATCGTGGTGACCGACGGCATCCTCGGGCGGCTGCAGCGCGGCGAGGAGCCGTCCAAGGCCGCCACCGAGGTCGTGCAGGCGACCCAGTGGCCGCTGCTCGGCGGTACCGCCGTGGGCATCCTCGCCTTCAGCGCGATCGGCCTGTCCCCCACCGACATGGGCGAGTACGCAGGCTCGCTTTTCTGGGTGATCCTGTACTCGATGCTGCTGAGCTGGCTGTTCGCGGTTACCCTGACGCCGCTCTTCTGCGTCACGCTGCTCAAGGTCAAGCCCCTAGGCGCGGGCGGCGCCGAGGCTGGCCCCGTGCTGCGGCGTTATCGGGGGATGTTGAGAACCCTGCTGCGCCATCGTCTTGGGACCGGTCTCGCGCTGCTCGCGTTGCTTCTCGCCGCGGTGCTCGGGTTTGGCTATGTGCCGCCCGGTTTCATGCCCGAGTCGGCACGGCCTCAGTTCGTGGTCGATCTGTTCCTGCCCCAGGGCACCGATATCGAGGTGACGGCCGCGGAACTCGCCGAGGCGGAGACCCATGTCCGCGGCAAGCCGGGGGTGACCCACGTCACCAGCTTCGTCGGCCAGGGCGGGCTGCGCTTCATGCTCTCCTACAGCCCGGAGGACCCCAATAGCAGCTACGGCCAGTTGCTGGTCGACGTGGCGGACGCGGGCCAGATCGCCCCCTTGGTCGCCGAGCTGCAGGCGGAGCTGGAGGCCCGGCATCCGAAGGCCGCGGTCAAGGTCTGGAAGTTCATGCTCGGACGCGGCGGCGGCAAGAAGATCGAGGCCGCCTTCCGTGGCCCCGATCCCGGTGTGCTGCGAGGGCTGGCCGAGGAGGCCAAGGGGGTCATGGCGAGCGACCCCGAGGCGCTGGCGATCCAGGACGACTGGCGCGAGAAGGTGCCGGTGCTCCGTCCCGAGGTCGATCCAGTTGCCGCCGAGCGCGCGGGGGTCGACCCGACCCAGATCGCCGCGGCCCTGAACCGCGCCTTCACCGGCACTCAGGTCGGCGTCTACCGCGAGGGCGACACCCTGGTCCCCATCGTCTCCCGGGCTCCCTTGGCCGAGCGGGTGAGTGCGGACCAGCTCGATAATGTCCAGGTCTACAGCCCCATCGCCGAGCGCTACCTGCCGGTGGGGCAACTCGTGCGCGCCGTCGAGGTGGAATGGGTGGATGCCATGATCCGCCGCGTCGATCGTTTCCCGACCATCAAGGCCCAGTCCGATCCACCGCCCGGCGAGCTCCCGGGCCCGCTGCTGGAGCGGCTGCGGCCGGGAATCGATGGGATCGCGCTGCCGCCCGGCTATGCCATGGAGTGGGAGGGGGAGTACAAGGCCACGCGGGAGGCGAACGAGGGACTGGCCCTATCGGCGCCCTACGGCTTCGCGGCCATGGTGCTCGCGGTGGTGGTGATGTTCAATGCCGTTCGCCAGCCATTGGTGATCTGGCTGACGGTCCCGCTCGCGATCATCGGCATCACCATCGGGCTCCTGCTCTTCCGCGTCCCGTTTGAGTTCATGGCCATCCTCGGCTTCCTCAGCCTGATCGGCATGCTGGTGAAGAACTCCATCGTCCTGGTCGATCAGGCCGACGCCGAGCGGCGCGACGGCAAGGCCGGTCTGGCTGCCGTGCTCGATGCCTCGGTGAGCCGCGCCCGGCCGGTCTTCCTCGGTGCCCTGACCACCATCCTCGGCGTGGCGCCGCTCCTCTTCGACCCCTTCTTCAAGAGCATGGCCGTGACTATCATGTTCGGGCTCGCCTTCGCGACCGCCCTCACGCTGGTCGTGGTGCCACTGCTCTACGCGGTGCTGTTCCGGCTTCGGGAGACGGCCGAGGCGTGAGCATAACACGCGGCGACGGGAAGGTTGTGCGCCGCCCGGTTTGGGGCGCAGACCCCGTAGGCGTTTGCGGCAAACAGCTCAGCATCTGAGCGCCTTTCTGACTTTTCGGCGGCAGGAAGCGCAACCTCGTGCTCGCAGCCACGATCGTCGAGGAGTACACCGCTCTGTCGCCGTTGCTCAACGAGTGCGGCCGCCGCTGTTCCCCTTGCAGACGCCCCCGTCTTTCGCGGCTCCTTCGCGCGGTCGGTGCGGACTGCGGGGCGGATACAGATTCTGCCCCCGGCGTCCGCGGCGCGGTCAGTCCGCCCGGTCAGGGGCCGACCCGCCGCCCGGCCCGAGACCGAGATAGGCGATAGCCGCTGGGTGCATGGGGACCGTCAGTGCCAGATTGGCAGTCTCGCGCCCGATGAGGGAGCCAGCGGCAGAGCCGGCGCGCACGAAGTCGATGCCCTCGAACAGGGCCCTGAGGGTCCTCTCCACGTCCGTCTGCGGCAGGCCTTCCGGGGCTACCAGCAGGGCCGTCGAGGCGACCGTGGGGACCGGCTCCCGCTGTCCGGGATAGGTAGCCGGCGGCAGCTCCAGCGGAAGCAGCCCTGCCCCCAGGCCCACCAGGGCCCCCTGGACCTGGGGCGGCAGGGGAAGGAAGCGGATGTCGCCGCGGGCCGCCGCCTCCTGCACGCGCCGGGCGGGGGCCCCGATGGTGGCGATGACCGCGTCGATCTCGCCGGCCGCGAGGCGCGCCAGCCCGGCCTCCAGGCCAACCTCGGAGATGGCGCGCAGGCCCGCCAGGTCGATCCCGGCCGCACCCAACAGGGCGACGGAGTTGGCCCGACTGCCCGAATTGGGCTGACCGATCTCGATCCGCCCCCCGGCCAGGTCGGACAGTGCGCGGATGGGCGAGGCCGCGGCGACCAGTAGGTGTATCGGCTCCGGGAACAGACTGGCAAGGGCGCGCAGCTCGTAGTCCGGGCCGGCCTGGGCGAAGGCCCCGGTGCCGAGTTGGGCCTGAGCGGCCACGTTGTTCTGTACCAAGGCCAGGTCTGCCTTGTGCTGGCGCAAGAGCTCGA
>JBFYWX010000342.1:0-3025 GCA_041310825.1 Desulfobacteraceae bacterium
ATCTCCATCAGGGCGCGGTCCAGGGTGGATTCGATCATGTACCCGATCTGCCCCTGAGTCATGGCCACGATGATTTCAAGCGGCATGTCGGGCACCTCGCGGCAGCTCTCCTGCTGCAGCAGGAGGCTGCCCGCCTGGGGGCCGTTGCCGTGGGTGATCACGATGCGATAGTCCCGCGAGAGGCGCGCGATCTGGCGCATGGGCGCCTTCAGGTTGGCGAACTGCTCCGCGGCCGTTCCCTTCTGCCCTTTTTGAACCAGGGCGTTGCCGCCAAGGGCAATCAGCAAAAGCGGTTTATTAGAGGGAGTCATCTTTCAGATGGTTGCACTCGTTGCTCGTTTCCATAAATTCTGACTCTTGATCCCGATACCGACCCCGACGGCCCCCCCCCCGCCCTCTACTCGTTGCTCGTTACTCGTTACTTAAAGTGGCCACAAGGATGGCCTTGATGGTGTGCAGCCGGTTTTCGGCCTGGTCGAAGACGACGGCGGCGGGAGACTCGAACACCGCGTCGGTCACCTCCATGGCCTCGAGCCCGAATCTGCGGAAGATGGCCTCCCCGATCTCGGTCTGCCGGTCGTGGAAAGCCGGCAGGCAGTGCAGGAACTTGACCTGCGGATTGCCCGTCTGCGCCATCACGGCGGCGTTGACCTGATAGGGTTGCAGCAACCGGATGCGCTCCTCCCAGACGGCATCCGGCTCGCCCATGGAGACCCAGACGTCCGTGTAGAGGAAATCGCAGCCGTGGACCCCCCGGGCGATCTCTTCGGTGACGGTGATCCGCGCCCCGGTCTCCCGGGCGATTGCGTGGGCCGTCGAAAGCAACTCTGGGTTCGGATGGAGCGTCACCGGGGCCACCACCCGAAAATCCATCCCCATCTTGGCCGCGGCGACGAGAAGCGAATTGGCGACGTTGTTGCGGCCGTCGCCTAAAAAGGCGAAAGCCGCCTGCTTCAGCGGCTTTTCGCCGTGCTCCTGCATGGTGAGCAGGTCGGCGAGGGCCTGGGTGGGGTGGAACTCGTTGGTCAGCCCGTTCCAGACCGGGACACCGGCGTAGCAGGCCAGCTCCTCCACCTTGGCCTGCTCGAAGCCGCGGTACTCGATGCCGTGGTACATCCGCCCGAGCACGCGCGCCGTGTCCCGGATGGACTCCTTCTTGCCGAGCTGCGAGCCGGTGGGGTCGAGATAGGTCACATGGGCGCCCTGGTCGTAGGCAGCCGCCTCGAAGGCGCAGCGGGTCCGGGTGGAGCTCTTTTCGAAAATGAGCGCGATCTGCCGGCCCTTCAAGCGTTGAACCTCGCGCCCGGCACGCCGGGCCTGCTTGAGTTCGGCCGAAAGGTCCAGCAAGAATTCGATTTCCGCCGAGGAGAAATCCAATAATTTGAGAAAGTGCCTGCCTGTGAGCTTCATCCGGGTTCCTTTTTTGCGGCGGACCGCTTCCGGCTGCCGCAGGGTTGATGGGTTCGCATAAGGGATGACCCGACGCCGTTGTCACGGCCCGGCGGCCGCAAACACCTCGCGGATCCGCTCGAGCGCCCATTCGATGTCCGGGCGCTGGATGACGAGCGGAGGTGAAAATCGAATGGTGTGCGCGTGGGTGTCCTTGCAGAGGATCCCCCGTGCCATGAGCGCTTCGCAGAACCCCCGGGCGTTCCCGGCCTCGGCGTGGAGCTCGAGGCCGATCATCAGACCCCGGCCGCGCACCTCCTTGATCAGGGGGCTTTGAATCGAGCGCAGGCCCGCAAGGAAAAACTCCCCCATTTTTTCGGAATTTTCGATCATGCCCTCCTCCACCAGCACCCGCAGCGCGGTGCGGGCCACGGCGCAGGCGAGCGGGTTGCCCCCGAAGGTGCTGCCGTGCTCGCCGGGGCGCAGCACCCCCAAAACCTCGCTCGTGGAAAGGACGGCCGAGACCGGGTAGAACCCGCCGGAGAGGGCTTTTCCGACCAGCGTGATGTCGGACTCGATCCCCTCGTGCTCCTCGGCCAGGAGCCGGCCCGTGCGGCCCAGTCCGGTCTGGATTTCATCCAGGATGAGAACGACGTTGTGCGCGGTGCAGATCGCGCGAACCTGCTGGAGATATCCCCGCGGCGGGATGATGACCCCCGCCTCGCCCTGAATCGGTTCCACGAGGAAGGCGACCGTCGCGGGGGTGATCGCATGCTCCAGCGCGGCAGCATCGCCGAAGGGAATGACGGTGAAGCCCGGGGCGAAGGGGCCGAAGCCCTCGCGCGATTTGGGATCGGTGCTGAACCCGACGATGGCGAGGGTGCGGCCGTGGAAATTGTCGGCGCACACGATCACCTCCGCCCGGTCCCGGGCGATCCCTTTGACTTCATACCCCCATTTGCGCACCGATTTAATAACGGTCTCGACCGCCTCGGCGCCGCTGTTCATGGGCAGCACCCGCTGGGAGCGAGTAAGCGCGCACACCTCCTGGTAGAACGGCCCCAGCTGGTCGTTGCGGAAAGCGCGCGAGGTCAGGCAGAGGGTCTGCGCCTGTTCGATCAGGGTCTTCAGTATCTTCGGGTGGCAATGGCCCTGATTCACGGCCGAATAGGCCGATAGGCAATCCAGGTAACGATTGCCGTCGACGTCCCAAACCCAGATTCCCTGGCCGCGATGAAGCACCACGTCGAGCGGCTTGTAGTTGAACGCCCCGAACTGCTGCTCCAGACCAATGAAGTATCGGCTGTCCGTCATCTTTTTTCCTGACGTTGAAATGCACCCCGCCTGCGCCAGCGGTTCGTCAGCAAGTAAGTTCAGATTTGTGGGAGCGGCATCTCCTGACCGCCGTAGCCGGAGGCAAAGGCTGGTTGCCGCGATGTCATCGTGGCTGGAGCCTACTCCGCCGAAGCAGCACGGCTGCGAAGGCCGGGAGCCACTCCCACAAGAAGAAGACCCAACTTACTTGAAAGCAGTTTATGGCGCACAGCGCCATCCTATCGGTAACGAACTTCTTTTCATAGACGTAAATTTTGCGTATAGGCATGAGAGGCGTCAGGCCAATCAACCCGCTTGGACA
>JBFYWX010000366.1:0-5146 GCA_041310825.1 Desulfobacteraceae bacterium
GTTTGACTCTTTTCGAGAAAATGCCCTTGTATCAAGCCTTCGCACAGGGCAGCTACAAAACTGAAATTACTAGTTCAGACAACCAGCTGAAATTGTTTGATTCTTAGCCGGACGCTACTGAAATTAAACTTATCTATTCCCGATCTCCAAAAAGGTAAACCCGCGGGGTCAGGATGCCCTTTATTCGGATGTGTGACGTCTTGCAAACGAGGGTGCCGGAAGGGAGAGGCGGTCCGCGGGAAACACAAAAACCGAGCCAAAAAATCCTATAGTTCCTTTGAGTCAAGGCGAGGGCGCATAACTTCCAAATGCCGAGCGATAAAATCGACTAATTCTTTCTGGCTCCTGGAAAAAGGGCCATTTTTTCGAAAAACAAGATAAAATGTTTGAAACGGGCTTTCTCCCCTGAGGTCGATCGCGCCAAAAGCCCCCTTCTCAATGTCTCGCTGAATCATAAATTCCGGCAAAAAACTTATTCCTTCCCCACTTTTTACCAGGCGCAGGATCGCGTCATTGCTGTCCGAGACGGCGTGAATTTTCAAAGACTTAGGTTTTATTCCGTTTCGAATAAGCAATTTCGTCAATTCGTCTCGGCATCCTGCGCCCTCCTCTCTTAAAATCAGCGGGATGCTCACAAGCTCCTGCAGCGAAATAGTGCGAGGATAGGTAACCGTTTCTCTTTTTGCCTCGAAGAAAACGAGGGGGACTTTCAAAATTTTCTTCTGAGCGAGCGCTTTATTTTTGGTTGCCTTGCCCGTGCAGGCCAGATCAAAAGCACCGGCGGCCAGGCCTTTGAAAATATCGTCGCATTTGGTGACATGAAGCATAATTTTGATATGTGGAGATTTCTCCTTGAACGCTTGTAAGCCCAGCGGCAGGAGTTGCTCGCCGGCAATGCAACAAGCTCCTATGTTTATAGGATTCAGGGGTTCCGGGCTGAATTCTTCCATTTCCATAAGAAGCTGCTTTTCAAGCCTCAGAAACTCTTTGGCGTGTACAACCAGCGAGGAACCGGCTTTGGTCGTTTTGAATTCACCAGATGTTTTTCGAACGATCAAGTCGGTTTGAAGTATGGATTCGAGCTTTTTGATCTGCAGGCTGACGGCGGGCTGGGTCAAGAACAAACTTGCGGCAGCATCAGAGAAGCTTTTTGTTTCGACAACGCGCAAGAATACTTTCAGAGAAAAAAGATTCAGATCCATGGCGCCCTCATAACCCGTTTATCGGAGAATATCCGTTTTGCGACCCTCTGCCAACGTCTCTGTGGAACCGTTTTACAGGCCGTTGGCCGGCGGGTCGGTTCGGCAGGGCTCCAGGCTGTAGTTTCCGTTCAAGAAACACTCGGTCAGCTGCTCTACGTGCCCTTCCGTAACCATCATCATGTCCATCTGGCGCGTAAAGATCAAAAGCCGGCCGAGCAAGTCGAGCTTCTCCAGGACCAGGCTTTCGTCCTGTTTGTCCATCCGGGCCGACACCCGGTCCCCGGTCGTTTCCACGAGGAAGCCCAGCGCCCCCAGCGATTTCTCGATCATCCGTGCCCGCCGGCTGCGGCGGGTCTCGTCGGCCGCTCCGCCCTTGAATTGGAAATGAATGAAGTTCTTGGCGGCCGTCTTCCCGCAGTAGGAGTCGAGCACGCTGTAATGGTAGCCCACGCGGGAGCTGAAGTTGAGGTACTTGTCGGAGATGATGGCGTAGCTGCGGTCCCCGAAGCGCTCGCTGCCCGCTCCGCCCGCGAGCATCTGCTCGGACATCACCGAAAAGAATCCCCCCAGGTTGACCGGCCGCGGCTGCCGGGCGCCCAGGTCCTCGCGCAGCATCCCTTTGAGCAGGGCTTTGAACGGCACCGAGACCACCTGCTCGGGCAGCACCGCGCGCACGCGGGTGGCATCCACACTCAGCCCGCCAAAGAGATCGATCACGTAGAGGTCGATCGGAAGACGTGCCTGGAGCCGGGCCGAGATGCTGGCCCGGTCGGTGACGAGGTCCCCGAGCTGGAACACGACCGAGTAGGATCTCTCGTGGATGAATCGCATGATATCGTGGAGGGTGCGGCAGTTCTCCTCGGTGAAATCGGGCGATTTCGGGTCGGTCAGATGCAGCGGCACGATCAGGTCGGCCCGGCGGCGCAAGGCCAGGTAGGCCGGCCCCTTGACCACGAAGCCCCGGGAGGCGGGATCGGATTCCAGCAACTCCGGCACGCGGCCGCGGTAGACCCTCCCGCTGTAGGCATCCACGGTCACTTCGGTGCCGGGAGGGATTAGAGTGGTGGCCTGTCGCGTGTTCATCAAGGTGGGGACCATGTACTCCCGGGCGAGCGAGGCCATGTGGCTGACGAGGCTGCCGGTGTCGGTGATGATGGCCTGGGCCTTGCTCATCACCATTACATATTGGGGGGAGGGGTGGACAGCCACGAGCACCCCGCCGTCCGGAAAATCGGCCAGGTCCGCTTCGCTCCGGACGACTACCGCCGGCCCGCAGCCGCTGCCAGCGCAGGCCACGTCGGCCCCCTCCAGGAGGAGCTCGGCCCCCGGAGGGGGGCTGCTGAGGGCGGCCCGCTCGGAAGCCTCGCGGGTTTCGAGCCTGAGAGGCCGGGCCTGGAGAATCACGAGCCGGCCTCCCGCGTCCAGGGCCCACTCGATGTCCTGGGGAACGCCGAAGTGGGCTTCGAGCGCAAGCCCCATCCGCGCCAGCTCTTGGGCCGATTCGGGGTTGAGGCAGGCCGTTTGACCAACCTCCGGCGGCAGACGCTCCTCCGCCAGGGTGCCGTCCGGCCGGGCGACGAGCCGGGCGGGCTTCTCCTGGATGCGGGCACTGACCAGCGCGGGATCGGGGTCTTTGCTGAAAACAAAGCTGTCGGGGGGCACGATCCCGTCCACGGCGTAGGGCCCCAGCCCCCAGACGGCGTTGATGAGGATCCGGTTTTCGAGCGGGTTGATGGGGTTGCGCGTGTACATGACCCCGCTCGCCTGCGAGCGCACCATTTCGATACAGGCAACGGCCATGGCCGCGTCCGGCAGCGGGATGCCCATGTGCAGCCGGTAGGCGATGGCCCGGGGGGTGAAGAGGCTCGCCAGGATGTTCTTGTACTCCTCCAGCAGCCGTTCCGGCGTCACGTTCAGGACCGAGAGGTACTGCCCGGCAAAGGAGAGGACACTGTCTTCACCGATGGCGCTGCTGCGCAGGGCGACCCGGAGCGGTTGATCCTCCGGAAGGGTCTCCGCCTCCATCCGGCCGTAGGATGTGCGGATGGCCCCGGCGAGGTCCTCGGGCACCTCGGCCTCGGCGATCAGGAGCTGGGCCTGCTCGCTCACCTGCAAAATGGTCTGGGTCTCGATTACGTCGGCCTTGGCTTTGAGCCGCAGGAAGACCTCCGTCAGCTCGTTGAAGTCCATGAAGCGTTCGAAGCCGGCCGTGGTGACGGCGAACCCCCGCGGCACCGTAAGCCCCACACGGTTCATCACCTCGGCCAGGTTCGCGTTCTTTTCGCCCACGGTGTCGCCGGCGCCGCGGCCGATCGCGCTATACGGCAGCGTGTAGGCGCTGCAGGTGGCGCGCCTGGCGGCGGGCGCCTCCCCCATGATGGCTTGCTGAATGGACTCCAGCGCTTTTTTGAGGCCGTGGTAGGGGCGTCCGGACATCTTCTCGATGCACTCGATCATGCGCCCGCAGTGGAAAAAGCAGCGCATGGTCTGGGCCTCGATGTAGGGCAGGCCGAAACCGGATTTGCCGCGCAGCTTCTGCTCGATGTCGGAGATGATCTTTAGCAGTTCCGTGTTCGACTCGAGCAGCAGTTTGAAGTTGTCGTACTTGAGCCGGAAGCTGCGCATCAGCTCGTCGCGCGACGGGCCCTTGGTGCGCCTGAGGAAGGAGAAAAGGCGAAGCGTCATAGTCCACCGTCGGCCGCCGGGTGCGAGGATCCGGCGCCGGGGCGCGATAAAAAGTCTTGTGGAGCGAGCCGTTCGGTCTTACCATACAGCATCTCATTTTCCACAATCAAGGGATAAGAAGGAGTGTGCCCCATGGCCGAGAAGAAACTGCAGATCGAATCCCAGGTGCTCCACGCCGGTCATTCCCCGGATTCCCAGACCCTCGCGCGCGCGGTCCCCATCTACCAGACATCGAGCTACGTCTTCAAAAACACCCAGCACGCGGCCGACCTCTTCGCTCTAAGGGACACGCGCGGCTTCATCTACACCCGCATCGGCAACCCCACGACCGATGTTCTGGAGCGGCGCCTGGCCGCGATCCACAACGGCACGGCCGCGATCTGCACGGCCTCGGGCATGTCGGCTATCTTCTACGCCGTGGCGGCGATCACGGGGGCGGGGCAGAACATCGTCTCGGGGTCGAACCTCTACGGCGGGACCCATGTGCTCTTCGAGAACACTTTGAAGCGCTTCGGGATCGAGGTGCGCTTCGTCGATTCGGCCGACCCCAAGGCGGCTGCGGCCGCGATCGACGCCAAGACCCGCCTGCTCTTCACCGAGAGCATCGGCAACCCCAAGTGCAACGTGGACGACTTCAAGGCCCTCGCCGAGGTCGCCCACCGGCACCAGATCCCCTTCGTCGTGGACAACACCGTCTCGCCCCCGCCGATCTTCAACCCCTTCGACCACGGCTGCGACATCGCGGTTTACTCGCTCACCAAGATCATCGGCGGCCATGGCAACTCGATCGGCGGGGCCGTGGTGGAGGCGGGCGGATTCGACTGGGCCGCCTCCGGGAAGTTCCCCGAGATCACCGCCCCCGACCCGAGCTACCACGGCCTCAACTTCTGGGAGGCGCTCTGCTCGCTCGAAGGGACCCCCTGCACGGCCTTCTGCGTGAAGCTGCGCACGGGCTTGATGCGCGACATCGGCGCGGCCCTGGGGCCGATGAATAGCTTCCTGATCCTCCAGGGGCTCGAAACCCTGCCGCTGCGGGCCAAGGCCCACTGCGAGAACGCGCAGAAGGTCGCGGCCTTCCTGGAGCAGCACCCCTTCGTCCAGTGGGTCAACTATGCCGGCCTGAAGAGCCACCCGGACTACCCGCGCTCCCAGCAGTACTTCCCCATGGGCCCGAGTGCCGTCTTCGGCTTCGGCCTCAAAGGGGGGCTCGAGGCCGGGAAGAAGTTCATCGAGTCGGTCAAGCTCTGCTCGCATCTCGC
>JBFYWX010000378.1:0-4281 GCA_041310825.1 Desulfobacteraceae bacterium
TTGCCCCCCGCCGCGGCTACCCGCTGCGGATGACCTCGAGCGCGGCTGCCAGCGCCCGGTCCAGGTGCTGCGGCTGTGAGCCGCCGGCCTGGGCCATGTCGGGACGCCCGCCGCCCTTGCCACCCACCGCCGCGGCCGCCTGCTGGATGATGCGGCCGGCATGGAAGCGGTTCGTGAGGTCCTGGGTCACCCCGGCGATGAGCATGACCTTGGAATCGTGGGTGCTGCCCAGGACGACGACGCCGGACTTCAGCTGGTCCTTGCAGCGGTCGAGCAGGTCTCTCAGGCCGGCCGCGGAGTCGGCCTCGACCCGCTTGACCAGGACCCTCACCCCGGCGATCTCCTGGATCTCATCCGAGGTGCCGGCCGCGGACGCCGCGGAAAGTTTGCCCTTCAGCTGCTCGATTTCGCGCTCGAGACCCCGCATATCGGAAAGAAGTTTCTCGACCCGCGCCGGAAGACCCTCCGGGCTCGCCTTCACCTGACGCGCCGCCTCCTGCAGGCTGCGCTGGGTGCGCTGAATGAAGGCGAGGGCTCCTTCGCCGCTCAGGGCTTCGATCCGCCGCACCCCGGCCGCCACGCTCGCCTCCGAAAGGATCTTGAAGACCCCGATGTCGCCTGTGCGCGGCGTGTGGGTGCCGCCGCACAGCTCCTTGCTGAAGTCCGCGAGGGTGATCACCCGCACGCGGTCGCCGTATTTCTCCTCGAACAGCGCCGTCGCCCCGCTTTGAAAGGCCTCTTCCGCCGCCATCTCCTCGATCCGCGTGGGGATGTTCTCGCGGATCTTGGCGTTGACGATCGCCTCGAGCGCTTCGAGCGCCTCGGGGGCGACGTGGGCGAAGTGGGTGAAATCGAAACGCAGCCGGTCGGGACCGACCAGTGAGCCGGCCTGCTTGACGTGCTCGCCAAGCACGCGGCGGAGCGCGGCGTGCAGCAGGTGGGTGGCGGTGTGGTTGAGGGCCGTGGCGGCGCGCGCGCCCGCATCGACCCGCAGCGTCACGGCCTCACCCTTGCGGATCGCACCGGTGAGAACCCGCAGGCGGTGGATCAGAAGCCCGGTGGGGTCCTTGACGACGCCCGTCACCTCGGCTTCGCCCGCCGGGCCGAGCACCCGGCCGACGTCGCCGACCTGTCCGCCCGATTCGGCGTAGAAGGGGGTCGCCTCGGTCACCATCTCCACTGCGCAGCCGGCCGCGGCCTCAGCCACCTCCGCCGCCCCGTCCACGAGCAGCACCACCCGCGACTCGCAGGTGAGGAGATGGTAGCCGACGAATTCCGGCTTGAACCCGGAGGCGGAGAGGCTCTTGTAAGCGTCGCCGATGCGGGCAAAGGCGGTGACGGTGCGCGAGCGGGCACGCTGCTCGGCCATGGCCGCGTCGAACCCGGCCATGTCAAGGGTCATGCCCTCATCGCGCACCACATCCCGCACGATGTCGGCGGGAAACCCGTAGGTGTCGTAGAGCTTGAACATCAGCGCCCCCGGCACCTCGCGCCGCCCCTGCCCCTTGAGCTCGGCCAGGCTCTCGTTCAGCAGCCGCAGCCCCGTGTCCAGGGTGTGGCGGAAACGCTCCTCCTCGCTGCGGGCGACACTCAGGATGAAGGCCGCGGCCTCGGAAAGCTCCGGGTAGGCGGGCTTCATGATCGCAAAGACCGCCCGCAGGGTCTCGTCCAGGAACGGACGGTCGAGCCCGATCTGGCGTCCGTAGCGGATCGCGCGCCGCATGATCCGCCGCAGCACGTAGCCGCGGCCCTCGTTCGAGGGCAAAACCCCGTCGCCGATGAGAAAGGCCGCCGCGCGCGAGTGGTCGGCGATCACCTTCATCGCGACATCGGACGCCGTCGCCCGACCGAAGGCGATCCCCGTCATCGCCTCGGTGCGGGCGATGATCGGCCGCAGCAGGTCGGTGTCGAAGTTGGTGTCCACCCCCTGGACGACGGAGACGATGCGCTCGAGCCCCATGCCGGTGTCGATGCTCGGCTGGGGCAGCCGCGTCAGGGTGCCGTCGGCCTCGCGGTTGAACTGCATGAAGACCAGGTTCCAGATCTCGAGGTAGCGGTCGCACTCGCAGCCCACGGTGCACTCCGGCCGACCGCACCCGTAAGCCGCGCCGCGGTCGATGATGATCTCCGAGCAGGGACCGCAAGGGCCGGTGTCGCCCATGGACCAGAAGTTGTCCTTCTCCCCGAAGCGCACGATGCGCTCGGGCGGCACCCCCACGGCCGTCCGCCACAGCCCGTAGGCCTCCTCGTCGTCGAGGTAGATCGAAGCCCAGAGCTTGTCGGCGGGGAGTTTGTAGCCGTTCGTCAAAAGATCCCAGGCGAACTCGATGGCGCGCTCCTTGAAGTAATCCCCGAAGGAGAAATTGCCCAGCATCTCGAAGAAGGTGTGGTGCCGGGCCGTGTAGCCGACGTTTTCAAGGTCGTTGTGCTTGCCGCCGGCGCGCACGCACTTCTGCGAGGTCACCGCACGCGCGTAGGCGCGCTTCTCCTCACCCAGGAAGGTGCGCTTGAACTGCACCATGCCGGCATTGATGAACAGCAGGGTGGGGTCGTCGTGCGGCACCAGCGATGAGCTGCGCACCACCTGGTGGCCGTTGCGGTTGAAGTAGTCGAGAAACTGGCTGCGCGCCTCGTTGCCGGTCATACCCTATTCCTCCGCCTGCCCGTCCTTGCCACCGGCGTTGAGCCCCAGCGCGTCGCGGGCCTTGAGGCTGATGCCGTCGACCAGCTCGGGGTGATCGGACAAAAATTTCTTGACGTTCTCCCGTCCCTGGCCGATGCGCTCCCCGCCGAAAGAGTACCAGGCCCCGCTCTTCTCGACGATGCCCTGCTCGACGGCGACATCGATCAAGTCCCCGAGGCGCGAGATGCCCTCGCCGTAGATGACGTCGAACTCGGCCTCGGTGAAGGGCGGGGCGAGCTTGTTCTTGACCACGCGCACGCGGGTGCGGTTGCCGACCACCTCCTGGCCTTCCTTGATGGTGTTCGTGCGCCGGATGTCGAGCCTGACCGACGCATAGAACTTGAGGGCGTTGCCGCCGGTGGTGGTCTCGGGGTTGCCGAAGACGACCCCGATCTTCATGCGCATCTGGTTGATGAAGATGAGGCAGGTGTTGGTCTTGCTGATCGTGCCGGTCAGCTTGCGCAGGGCCTGGGACATCAGGCGCGCCTGGAGCCCCATGTGGGAATCGCCCATCTCCCCTTCGATCTCCGCGCGCGGCACCAGGGCCGCCACCGAGTCGATGACCAGAATGTCGATCGCCCCGCTTCTCACCAGCATGTCGGCGATCTCCAGGGCCTGCTCGCCGGTGTCCGGCTGGGAGACCAGGAGCTCGTCGCAGTTGACCCCGAGCTTTTTCGCGTAGGCCGTGTCCAGGGCGTGCTCGGCGTCGATGAAGGCGGCGATGCCCTCCCGCCGCTGGGCCTCGGCCACGGCATGCAGCGCGAGCGTCGTTTTGCCCGATGCCTCGGGGCCGAAGATCTCCACGATCCGGCCGCGCGGCAGCCCGCCGACGCCGAGCGCCTTGTCGAGCGCGAGCGACCCGGTGGGGATGACCGGCACGCTCACGATCGGGCGGCTGCCGAGCTTCATGATCGACCCCTTGCCGAACTGCCGCTCCACCTGAACCATGGCGCTCTCGAGCGCCTTCTGTCGGTCGGTTGATGCTGCCATGATAGCCTCCTATGCGTCGTAACGAAGAGTAACCCGTGCACCGGCCGAAGCCGGCGGCGTTAGGGGTCGAGGGCCCAGAATCCGACCATCGCCTTCCCCCGCTGGCGAGAGGCAGTCTCCCGCTCCCCGACGGGGATCATCGCGCTCACCCTTGCTCACCGGAGCCACCGACGCCCACGGCAACTCGCTCGAGCGCGGTGTACTCCGGACCTTCGGGGTGAAGCGTGCTTCGAACCAGAACGATCTCGCACACCTCCAGCGTGCCGACCGCCTTGGCCGACCAGCGCTCCAGCGCCTCCGCGACCGGCCCCGGGGAGCCCCCCGCGCGGAAACGGCCGATGGTCAGGTGCCCCCGGAAGCGCCCCGCCTCGCGCGGAAACCCCAAGGCGGAGAGGCGCTCCTCGACCTCCGCCTGCAGGCGGCCGAGGAGCCCCCCTCGGTCCGCAAGCCCCACCCAGATCACCCGCGGCCGCCGCAGCCCGGGAAACCCACCCCGGCCACGTCGAGGGAATAGGGCGTATGACCCCGCGCCGCGGCCCTCAGCGCCTGCGCGACGCTCGCCACGTGGCCGGCCGGGATCTCGCCCAGGAACTTCAGAGTCAAGTGGA
>JBFYWX010000381.1:0-3018 GCA_041310825.1 Desulfobacteraceae bacterium
ACCGGATCGACGGGATCCCGCCGGCCATCGCCATCGACAGCAAGGACCCGGTGCGCACCTCGCGCTCCACCGTGGGCACCATGACCGAGCTCACGGACTACGTGAAGCTGCTCTTTGCCCGTTTCGGTCAGCTCCATTGCCGTGCCTGCGGCAAACCGGTCGAGCCCGAGACCCCCGACCACGTCTGGCGCCATCTCAGCAGGCTGCCGGAGGGAACCGCCGTCACGATCACCTTCCCGCAGCGGCTGGAAAGCGCATCCGGCGGCGAGCTGCGCCGTGCGCTCTCGGCGCAGGGCTTCGACCGCCTCTACCGCGAGGGCCGGGCACTCCCCCTCGAAGAGTGGACCCCGGCGCCCGGCGAGGACGAAATCGCCGTTCTGGTCGACCGGTTTTCAACCCCGGCCGCCGACCGGCGCCGGGTGTTCGACTCGGTCGAACTCGCCCTTCGCTTCGGCGGCGGACAGCTTACGGCGTGGTCCCCCCCGGAGCCCCCGCGGGTCTTCAGCAGCCGGCTGGAATGCGCCGCCTGCCGCCTGACCTACAGCCCACCGCTGCCGAGTCAGTTCTCCTTTAACAGCCCCATCGGGGCCTGCGACACCTGCCGGGGCTTCGGCCGCACCATCGGCATCGACCTCGACCTGATCATCCCCGACCGTTCACGGTCCCTGGCCGAAGGGGCCATCAAGCCTTTCGGCGGGGTACGGGAAGGCCGGGTGGAGTTCGAGGATTTGGCGGCCTTCTGCCGCACCCGGAAGATCCCGCTCAACCGGCCCTTCCGGGATCTCGCCGATTCCCAGCAGCAGGCCATCATTCGCGGGAGCTCTTCGTATTACGGCATCGACGGGTACTTCCGCTGGCTCGAAAACCGCACCTACAAGATGCATGTCCGGGTGCTGCTCTCGCGCTACCGCAGCTACGACATCTGCCCGGCCTGCACCGGCACCCGCTTCAAGCCGGACACCCTGCTCTACCGGCTGAACGGGCTGACCATCGCCCAGATCTATGCCTTCAATGTCGACCAGGCCTTCGAGCTCTTCGAGCGGCTGCCCGTCAGCGAACGCGACGAGGCCGGCCGCCTGATCCTGGTGGAGGTGCGCCGCCGGCTGAAGTACCTGAAGGACGTCGGCCTGGGCTACCTCACCCTGGACCGCCAGTCCCGCACCCTCTCGGGCGGAGAGGTCCAGCGCGTGGCCCTGACCTCGGCGCTGGGCTCCTCGCTGGTGAACGCGCTCTACGTCCTGGATGAGCCGAGCATCGGCCTGCACCCGCGGGATAACCACCGCCTCGTCCGCATTCTCAAGGGGCTGCGCGACCTCGGCAACACGGTGGTGGTCGTGGAGCACGACCCCGAAATCATCCGCGAAAGCGACCTGATCCTGGATCTCGGGCCCCGCGCCGGGGAAGAGGGGGGCCGGGTGATGTACTTCGGCCCCACCGCCGGGGTGAACGGCTCTTTGACCGGCGAATACCTGCGGGGGGTGCGCCGCATCCCGCTCCCCGCGCGCCGCCGGAAACCCGACGGCCGGTGGCTGTCGATCCGGGGTGCGGCCGAAAACAACCTCAAGGAGATCGACGTCGACATCCCCCTGGGGCTGCTGGTCTGCCTGACCGGGGTCTCCGGTTCGGGCAAGTCCACCCTGGCCGAGGAGGTGCTCTACAAGGCCGCCCGCCGGGCACTTGGCGCCCCCGAAGGCCGGCCCGGCCGGCACCGCGGCATCGAGGGGCTCGAGCCGATCGGCGATGTCGTCCTGGTGGACCAGCGCGCCGTGGGGCGCACGCCCCGCGCGAACCCCCTCACCTACACCAAGGCGCTCGACCCCATCCGCAAACTCATGGCCGGCACGGCCGACGCCCAGGCCCGCGGACTGGGACCGGGGCATTTTTCCTTCAACGTCGCAGGCGGCCGCTGCGAGACCTGCCGGGGCGAGGGGGTCGAGAAAATCGAGATGCAGTTCCTCTCGGCCGTCTTTCTGCCCTGCCCGGACTGCAACGGCCGGCGCTTCCGGCCTGAAATCCTTGAGGTACGACTGCTCGGGCTCACCATCACCGACATCCTGGAGATGACGGTCGACCGGGCCCTCGCCTTTTTCGCGAGCGAAAAGGCCGTGGTCGACGCGCTCCAGCCCCTCGCCGACGTCGGGCTCGGCTACATCCGCCTCGGCCAGCCTCTGAACACGCTCTCCGGGGGCGAGGCGCAACGCCTGAAGCTCTCCCGCCACCTGCGACCGGCGCCCGGCAAGGCAGGGGCCACTCTTTTCATCTTCGACGAGCCCACCACCGGGCTGCACTTCGAAGATATCCGCACGCTCCTCGACTGCCTGCAGCGCCTGGTCGCAACGGGCCACACGGTGGTGGTGATCGAGCACAACATGGATGTGGTGAAAACCGCGGACTGGGTGATCGACCTCGGCCCCGAGGGCGGAGAGGCGGGCGGGCGCGTCGTCGCGGCCGGCCCGCCCGAAGCCGTGGCCGCCGAGAGCCGGTCGCACACCGGCCGCTTTCTCAAGATATACCTGAACGGCAGCGGCCGCCTGAAGCGGGCGGCCCCCGAGGCCGACCGGGTCGCCGAGCTTACGGCGGCCTACGGCGGCGGGACTGCCGCACGGACGATCGAGGTCAAGGGCGCGCGCGAGCACAACCTTCAGAACATCAGCCTGAGCATCCCCCACCACCAACTCGTGGTGCTGACCGGGGTCTCGGGCTCCGGGAAATCGACCCTCGCGTTCGACATCCTCTTCGCCGAGGGCCAGCGCCGGTACCTGGAGAGCCTCGCGCCCTACGTGCGACAGTACATGAAGATCCTGGAGCGGCCGGATGTCGACCTCGTGACCGGGCTCTCCCCGACCGTGGCGATCGAGCAGCGGGTGAGCAGCGCCGGCCGGCGTTCCACCGTGGCGACCCTGACCGAGACCTACCACTTCCTGCGGCTGCTCTACAGCAAGCTCGGCGTCCAGCACTGCCCGGGGTGCGGCCGCGCCCTCGCCGCCCAGAGCCGGGAGGGCATCATCGCCCAGGTGC
>JBFYWX010000406.1:0-6516 GCA_041310825.1 Desulfobacteraceae bacterium
CTCCGGGCGGCCGGCGAAATCGTTGGCCACCTCTTCCAGCGCCGGTTTCAAGTCGATGATGCCGATGCGATGGCCCCCGACCATGATTTGAGTGACTTCGTGTTCCGGCATGGGTGTCTCCAACTCCTTATGTTAATAGCCCTATTTCGAAATCCCCCCTTCACCCCCCTTTGACAAAGGGGGTTGGGGGATTTTGTCTCGAAATTTAAGCAAAATACGTACCGAATATCATCCCGCTGATGGTGGCCATCACCACGACCAGGCTGCAGTAGACCACCGTCTTCTCGGTGCCGATGACGCTGCGGATGACCAGCATGTTGGGCAGACTCAAGGCCGGGCCGGCCAAAAGCAGCGCCAGCGCCGGTCCCTTGCCCATGCCGGCGCCGATCAAGCCCTGGAGGATCGGCACCTCGGTCAGGGTGGCGAAATACATGAAGGCCCCCACCAGGGCCGAGAAGAAATTGGCCCAGAGAGAGTTGCCTCCGACCAGGCCGCTGACCCACTCGGAGGGGATGATCCCTTCGGAGCCGGGTTGGCCCAACAGCAGGCCGGCGACCAGGACACCGCCTAAGAGCAACGGGGTGATCTGCTTGGCGAAGTCCCAGGTGGCGAGAAACCAGGTTTCGGTTTCACCGCGCGTCGTCGTCAAGAGCACGGTCGTCAGGACGATGCCGGCCGAAAAAGCGATCAGCGGCTCGTGCGGAAAGAGCAGGGCGGCAGCCAGCACCACCACCCCTGCCAGCACGACTTTTACCGCCTTGACCCGGAACCAGATGACGAACAGGAATCCGAGTCCGGCCGCAAAAATGCCGGTCAGAGGCCATTTTACACTGTAGACGGCATGCCAGACGCCCGAGGACTCTTCGGGTTTGCCCCAGGTGGCAAAGATCAGGATCATTACCATGACGGCAAAGTAGACGACATTCTGCCAGAGGGGCCGCTCAACCTCCTGCTCGGGCATGTGCAGGGCCGCTTGGACCTTCTGTTGTTCCTCCTTGTAGTAGATCAGGTACATGATCAAACCGATCAACACGCTGAACAGGATCGCGCCAACCGCCCGGGCGATGCCGATCTTGAGGCCGAGGATCCGGGCGGTCATGACGATGGCCAGGATGTTGATGGCCGGGCCGGAATAAAGAAAGGCGATGGCCGGTCCCAGGCCGGCGCCGCGCTTCCAGATGCCTGCGAAAATCGGCAGCACCGTGCAAGAACACACCGCCAGGATGGTTCCGGAAACGGAGGAAACCCCGTAGGCCAGGACCTTGTGGGCGCCGGCTCCGAGGTATTTCATCACCGCCGCCTGGGACACGAAGCAGGAGATGGCCCCGGCGATGAAAAAGGCCGGTACCAGGCATAGCAGGACGTGCTCCTGGGCATACCACTTGGTCAATGCCAGCGCGGATATGACCGCCTGCTGGAAGCGGCCGCTTTCAAGCGGCAGCCAAAAGAAAACGAGGAAGGCGACGACGATGGCGGCCATCGGCTTCCATATGGTTTTCCAATCTATCAGGCTGGGCTGATCGTCCCGGCCATTGGTTTTTTCATGATCCGCATCCGAGACAATCGGCTGGGTATCCTGCGAACACGCGCATGTGGTAGTCATTGTTTGACCCCTGTTCAATATATACGAATTCAGAATAAATTGATATATCGCCATCTGTAAATGTAAACGATCTCATTAATCAGGCTTTTTCTGGCAGATTTGTTCCCGGGATACGAAGGGGGCTTTCTTCAGAATTTCAGAAACTTCCGGTTGGTCCTCGAGCCACAATTTAATGTCCTTTAGGATTCCGGCCACATAGGAGTTCCTTGAGCCGTTCACCAGCGAATAGTTCACCCAGAGGCCGTCTTTGCGGTGCTCCACCACCCCTGCCTCTTCCAACACCTTCAGATGCTTCGACACCGTGGGTTGGGCGATGTGCAGGAGCGACTTTAGTTCACACACGCACATGTCGCTGCGGTGCTGAAGGATTTTTATGATTTTGACCCGATTGGGGTCGGACAGAGCCTTCATTAATTTTATGAAAGAGTTCATTCCCCGTCACCTATATTCATGATTGGTAATTTATCATATCTAAACCGCCTGTCAAGTTTTTTGCCGATTGACGCATCAGCCTGTATTTGTTATTTTCCAATTCGCAGAATCATGTTGAATTAAATGAAGCTACATCATAAATTAGCGCGGTATAAATACTACCTGTTCCGTAGGCATATGTAATGGGCTCTCAGTGGGTTAATCCAATCTTGATTCTGGTGGCGGCTTCAGCGCTGGCTGTTTCAGGCTGCAGCAGCGATTCGGACTATAAGGCCGTCGATTTTTCGAAAAAAGTTCATGTGGCGCACCCGGACACTCAGCCTAACGGCAACCAAACCTTGCGGGTTGCCGTGGCGGCCATGATTTCCCCCCGGGAGACCTTCATCTACTACCGCGAGCTATTGGATTACATCGGCACGAAATCAGGCCACAGCGTTCAGTTCATCCAGCGCAGGACCTACGATGAAGTCAACACGCTTTTTCCCAAGGGAGAGATCGACCTCGCTTTCATCTGCACCGGGCCTTTTGCAGCTTCGCGCGAAAAATTCGGGTTCGAGGCGCTGGCGACCCCCCAGGTGCGCGGGCAGCCGTTTTATCATTCCTATCTGATCGTCCCCAAAGACAGCCCCTTCCAAAATTTTGAGGACCTCAAAGGCCGCGTGTTCGCCTTCACCGACCCGGACTCCAACACCGGGGCCATGGTCCCGCGCTTCTGGCTGGCACAGCTGGGCGAAACACCGGAATCGTTTTTCAGTAAGACGATCTTCACCTACAGCCACGACAACTCGATCCTGGCGGTGGCCAAGGGCCTGGTGGATGCGGCGGCCGTGGACGGCCACCAGTGGGAATATTTCGAGCGTTTCAACTCCGGCTACACATCTAAGACCCGCGTAATCCGCAAATCCCAGCCGTTCGGCAGCCCGCCGCTGGTGGCCGCCGGCCGGTTGAGGGGCGAGGTGCGCTCAAAGATCCAAGAGCTCATGCTCGCCATGCACACCGACCCCGAGGGCAAGCGCATTCTGGACAACCTTTTGATCGACCGCTTCGTCGCCCCCCGGGCGGAGTGGTATGAATCGGCGCGGGAGTTGATCGCCGGGTTGCCGGCCCCGGCCAAGTGAAGGCTTTATGCGACCCAGGAGCCTGAGATACACGCTGCTGCTTGCCATCGCCGTCATTGTCCTCGCCAGTGGAGTTTTGATCTCCCAGCTTGTCACCCACCGCTACAGCGCGAGCCTGATGGAGGGTGCCGTGGCCCAGGCCCAGAACGTCGCCCACAAGCTTGCCCTGGACGCGACCGAGGAGATCCTCATCAACAACCTCGTGGGCCTGCAGCGCCTGCTGGAGGGCCAGATCGCCGCGCACCCCGCCGTTTCCTACATTTTCATCATGCGCGACGGCCAGGTGCTCAGCCACACCTTCCAGACCGGGGTGCCGGTGGAGCTGATCGCGGCCAACGCCGTGACCGGTTCCGAGGGCGGGAATTTAGAGAGGATCGTTTCTGACAAGGACGAGCGCTTCCTGGACATCGCCTGGCCTATTTTCGGCGGCCGGGCCGGCACCCTGCGGATCGGCTTTTCGGAGGAGCCTTACCGGGAAAGAGTCGCCAAGCTCTGGTTCGAGATGAGCCTGATTACGGTTTTGATCCTGGCGGCGGCGCTCGCCGCCGGCCATCTTTTCGTGTTTCGCCTCACGCGGCCGCTCTTGAAACTGGCGGACGATGTCGAAGCCGTCGGCGAGGACAATCTCACCCATCTCCCCCCGCCAAAGGGCCGGGCCGAGGTCGCGCGGCTGGCCTCCGCCTTCAATATGATGATATCCCGTTTGAAAGAATACACCGGTCGCCTGGAGGCCTCCAACCAGGAGCTCGCCCGGAAGCATCAGGAGCTGGACTTGGCCCATCGCCGGTTGCGGCTCTCTCTTTCGATCACGCAGGAGTTGGCCGCGCTGGCCGACCTGAAAGAGGTGAGTGCCTACCTGATCCACGCTTTCAAAGGCATCGTCGCCTGCCGCAGCATGACGATGGTCGTGTTCAACAGCCGCGGGGACGAAGCCTATGTCACATCCGATCAGGGAACCGTCGGGATGGGGGCTGAAGCCGCTGGTGCGACCCGCACGGCGATGGCCGGCTTGCAGGGGGTCAGTTTTGTCGCAAAGGAAAAATTGGCGGGGGCGCCTTTGCCCTTCGATATGCATTCCGCCCGCCAGTTGGCAATCTTGCCCTTTCACCACCAGCAGGAGCTGTTGGGGGCGATCGTGATCGGTTGTCCCCAGGAGTGTTCCTGCGTGACCCGCGAGCTCGATGTGATCGAGCTGATCCTGAACCAGACCTCCGGGGCTCTGCGGCGGGCGGTGCGGCACGAGGAGGAGATTCGGGACCTGCGCGCCCGCATCGAGCCGACAGCCGAGTTTGGCGGGATGGTCGGCAAGGACCCCAAGATGCAGGTCGTATACAAGCTGATCGAGGACGTGGCGCCCACGGACGCCACCGTGCTGATCCAGGGCGAGAGCGGCACCGGCAAGGAGCTGGTCGCCCGCGCCATCCACCAGCAAAGCCCTCGCAACGACCAGCCCTTCGTGGTGATCAACTGCTCGGCCTATCCCAGCACCCTGCTCGAAAGCGAGCTCTTCGGCCACGAGAAGGGGGCCTTCACCGGTGCCTCGCGGCGTCGCGCCGGCCGCTTCGAGCAGGCGCACGGCGGCACGGTGTTCTTGGATGAGATCGGCGAAATTTCGCCTGCCGCCCAGATCAAACTGCTGCGGGTGCTGCAGAGCCAGAAGTTCGAACGCCTCGGCGGCGAGCAGACGCTCTCCGTCGATGTACGCATCCTGGCCGCCACGAACAAGAACCTGCTTGAACAGGTCAAGGCCGGCGCTTTTCGTGAGGATCTATTCTACCGCCTGAACGTCATCCCCATCCAAATGCCGCCGCTGCGGGAGCGCCGGAACGACATCCCCATCCTGGCGCGGCATTTCCTTAAAAAATTTGCCGGGAAGCAGGCGAAGGAGGTTGCGGAGTTTAACAGCGAAGCCATGCGTGCGCTCCTGTCCTATGCCTGGCCCGGAAATGTGCGCGAGCTCGAAAACACCGTCGAGCACGCCGTCGTCCTGGCCAAGGGCAAGGCGGTGGAAGTTGTCGACCTCCCGGGAGCGCTCATCGACCGCCCCGCAGCGGACACCCCGGCCCCGGACAAAACCATTGTAAAAAACGAAGCCCGGCTGCTGCGCGAGGTGCTGGAAGAGTGCAACTGGAACAAGACCGTGGCCGCAACGCGGTTGGGAATCAGCCGCAGCACCCTTTATGAAAAGATCAAGAAGTATCAGCTCTACCCGCCGACACTCCACTAGGAGGAATTCACCCCGCCGTCCGGCGGGGTGAATTCCTCCTCATCGTGGGGGGCATATTTTAGATTAGCTGTTCGACAGCCAATTTTAGAATATCGGATTTCGGACGGTATTATCAATAAGATTTTATTATGAATATTTTTGTATTGGAGTTTGTCGCGTCCGAAAATCGAACACCTCTCGCGCCTGTCCGTTTAATCGCAAGTCCCTGATTCTTGGTTTCCACAGGCATCGATCTGAATTTTCGCTAAAAACTAATAGATAGTTAAATTAGGTAGTTGGGTTGAATGAGGTGGCTTGCGACAGGGGCAGTGCGATCCCGGTCTTCATTTATGGCACCCCCCTTGCTCTAATACCTGCCGTTTTCTCGTTTCTCCACGCTTGATTTTTATCATCTACAAGGAAGAAGGACTCGTAAAAAGCCCCTGAAACAGACGACTTTGTAAAAAGCCCAAGATCAAGGCGCGCGAATTCCGTGTCGCGAGGCGTATCCCGCCAGGGCGGGACAGAGATTGGGTTTTTTACGAAGTCGTCAAGGAACCCGATGCCGAAATCGATCCTGGTCATGAACGCCGACCGAAACGAGTTCCGGGGTCTCTCCGCCCTATTGTCAAGCAGGAGCTACACCGCACACCTGGTGGATTCCACGGACGATCTCAGGCGCAAACTGGAAGCCTCCTCTTTTGTTGCCGTCCTCCTGGATATCGATTCAACCCCGGTGGACAACCGGGCTATCCGTGAGCTGGCATCCGCGTTTCCGGCGGTTCATTTTCTCTGCATGTCCAAGGATTCGTTTCACCCCGAGCTCAAGGACGCCATCAGTCGGCACATCTATGCCTGTCTCAACAAACCGATCGACCCCGAAGAGCTTTTTTACTGGCTGAAATCCATACAGGAAGACGACAAAGGAATTTAATTCGGCAGAGGAGGGACTATGAGCAGATTCCTGGCGGTAGAGGATCAACTAATCCGCATGCAGCGCGATTTGAAACGCGCTCTGGACGGGGATCCTAAAAACATCAAATGGGGCATGGTGATCGACCTGGCCAAGTGCATCGGCTGCCATGCCTGCACGGTAGCCTGCGTGGCAGAGAACAGGCTTCCTCCGGGAGTGGTATACCGGCCGGTATTGGAGCAGG
>JBFYWX010000424.1:0-5302 GCA_041310825.1 Desulfobacteraceae bacterium
TTCCGGGCATAAAATCAAATCTGCAGGCACATGCATTTATTTGCTTGCCTTTGGGGAAATGAACGGTTATAGTGGCGACATTTAAAAAAGGCCCGCCTGGAAGTGCAGGCCGGTTTCCCTCTGAAGGACTGCTCCATCTGTCGGAATGACAACCTCCAGTTTGGGAACGAAAGAAAATCAAGAAAGGAGGATGTCAGCATGGCAACTGGAACGGTTAAGTGGTTCAACAGCGCTAAAGGTTACGGCTTCATCGCGCAGGAAAACGGCCCCGATGTGTTCGTTCATCACAGCGGGATCAACGCCACCGGGTTCAAAAGCCTGAATGAAGGTGACAAGGTGACCTTCGACATTCAGCAGGGTCCCAAAGGCCCGTCGGCTGTTAATGTCGTCGTGTCCTAAGAACTCGAGTCGAGGGCATTCTTTCCACGTTAGGGGGAATGCCCTTTTCTTTTGAAGAAAACCGCTACACCACAATGGTAGCCGGGTCGGCCGCTTCTCTGGGGGCCGCCGACCCGGGTATCGCGCGCAAGCGAGGGCGAATTGGCGAGGATCAACTACAAATTCAACAAGCGGCAGAAGGAACTCGAAAAGAAAAAGAAGAAGGAAGAGAAGCTGCTGCGCAAGCGGGAACGAAACGAAGTCCAGCCCGACGCGGCTCCCGACGCGGCTCCCGACCCGGCCCCGGACGACCCCGAGCAGGCCTGAGCGGTCGGCCGGAAAGGGGCCGATGGCCTCCGCCCCCCCAACCCGTTCCCGCCCGGCCGACTCGGCGTGCCGCCCCCGTGAAATACCCCTCCCCCGATCCCCACCGCCCCCGCCTCCTCGGATAGGATGGTACGGATGAAATTCAGACGCAGCGTCCATGCAGTTTTGATTTTTATCTGTGCCGCCGGGATCGTCCTGGCACTGACCGGCCTGTTTCTATTCCACCACCCGGCGAGCACCAAGGCCCTGGTCGAGTCCTATCTCTCCTCCCGGTTCGGGGGGCTCAGGCCACGCTCGGCGATCTCTCCTACAGCTTGCTCCCGTTGAAACTGCAGGCGTCGGAAATCACCGTCCGCACCGACGCCGACAGCGAGGGGATCGACCTGCGCGTGTCCCGTCTGGAGGCGGCGTTCCGCTTTGACGGCGATTTCACCCAACGCACGCTGGTCGTCGAGCGCCTGGCGCTGTCCGGGGTTCGAGTGCGGGCCCGCGGCGGGGCGCCGTGGGAAACGCTGATGCGATCCTCCGGGCCGGGGGGTCTTGCCGGCTGGGTCGCGAACGTCCTGTTTTTCAGAAATCTGCGCTTCGATCAGTTCAGTCTGACGGAGGCGGGGATCAACTGGCGCACAGGCGGACGCGAACTCGCGCTGAGCGGCCTCACCGCCGCCGGCGCGCCGGATGGAGTCCAGGTGGGCGGCTCCGCCCGGATCGCTTGGCCCGCGGCCGACGCCAGCCTCGAGGCCTCGGGCTTCAGCGCGGCTCTCACCCATGACCCCTCGACGGAGCCTGGGCTGCTCACGGCGCGCGCACACTTGCCCAGCGTGCGCACCAGCGGGTCGCCGGGGTCGGCGGAGGCCGTCGCGGCGGAGGTGCGCCTTGAGCTCGCGGTGGGGCCGGAGCGGGTTGCCATCAGCGCCGGAGAGGCGCAGTGCCTGGCCCTGAAGGTCGCCAGGCGCGGCAGTCCGGACATCGCGCTGAGCGGCCTCCGGCTGAACGCTGCCGGGGATTTCGACCGCCGCCGCGGGGTCCTGACCCTCGAGCGCTGGAGCGCCGCCGCGCAGGAGCTGATGGAGCTGAGCGGTGCCGCCCGGGTGAAGCTCAGCGCCCCGCGCGACATCCGCCTTTCACTCGGCGAGGGGCGGCTTTTCCCCGCCAACCTGATCGCAGCGGCAGGCCGGCGGGCGGACGGGCGTCATCTGCCGGTCGGCATCAGCGGCCCCGTCGCCCTCACCGGCACCCTCGATCTGCGCGACACGGCCAGCGGCTGGGTGGAGGATGGGCATTTGACCGCCGCGTTCGACCAAAACGAGATCACGGCGGTAGCGGGTCCCACGCAGCTCGTCGGGCTCATCAGCGGCCGCCTGCGGATCGCCGGGCGGTTGTCGTCTCCGGCGCTGTCGGCGGAGTTCTCCGGCCGTCGGTTGCGGGTTTCAAGCGGGGGGCAGCGGATCGGCCCCCTGGCCGTGGATGCCACCGTCGAGGGCATCTACCCGTCGTTCTCGCTGGCGCAGGCGGAGGTCCGGGTCCCGTCCGCGGCCGTGCCGGTGGGGGGCTGGGTGGTTCCCTTCAACGATCTTGTCCTGCGCTTGCAAAACGGCGTCTTCGATGCGGAGCGGGTCACGATCTCCCTCCCCGATATCCGCTTGACCGCGGACCGGGTGCGAGAGCTGAACGGCGCGCTCAGGGGCAACCGGAACGAGGTGGCGTTTTCGGCATCCGCGGACGACGTGGGGCTTGCCGCCGCCGGTCGGATGGGGCTCCTCCCGACCGGGTGGCGATTGAGCGCCGGGGACCGCTTTAAAATCAACGGCGTTTGGCGTTTCCAGGGGGAGACCCATCTGTCGGCCACAATCGACGTGGACCGGGCCGAGTTCGCCGACGCGCTCGAGAGCCGCCTGGGCGAGGGGGTGTCGCTGCGGACTCAGATCGATGTGACGACCCAACGCCGGGGGAGGGAGGCCGTGATCAGCGCCACGGCCAGGGCGGCCGGTGGGGAATTGCTGTGGGATGGGGTCTATATGGAGTTGGGCCGGAACCCCGTCGATGTCTCCACCCGACTCCTCTACACCGCCCACGACCGTCAGCTGACGATCGCCGACGCGCGCTTGACGGTTGAAAATCTGATCACCTTGCAGGCCCGCGGGCGCATCGCTCGCGACCACCCGGCACACGATTTCAGCCTGGAGCTTGCAATGCCCGCGGCCCCGCTCGCGCCCCTTTTCGGCGCGTTTGTGGCAGACCCCCTGCGCCACAGCAACCCCGGACTTGCCGGGCTGCAGGTCGACGGAGAGATATCCGGCGATCTCAACGCGGCGGCCGGCAACGGACGCCGGGTCCTTCGGGGGCGGGTGGGCTGGAATTCAGGCCGCCTGGCGACCCCGTCCGGGGGGGTGCGCCTGGAGGGCATCGATCTGGATCTGCCGCTGTGGCACCAGGCCGCCGGCGAGCCCGCTGAGGGGCCGGCGGTGGGCGGGCGGGTCGCGATCCGCCGGATCCTCCTGCCCGGCTTGCCGGATCAGGGCCTGGACCTGCCGCTCAGCGCGCATCCGGACCGGCTGACCGCAGGGCCGGGCGCCCGCCTGCTTTTTCCCGCCGGGGAGATCCGGCTCGACGCCATCGAGTGCCGCGATTGGCTCCGTGAGAGGCCCCGCGTGCGCACGGCGCTGCGGGCCGAGCGTGTGCAGGTGGGTCACTTCCTGAAGGGCCTCTGGTCCGAACCGGTGTCGGCGGTCCTCAACGGCAGCCTCGAGCAGATCGAATTCGACGGCCGGGATCTGCGCTCCCAGGGAATTCTGGTGGCCGAACTCTTCGGCGGTCGTATCCTGGTCGAGAACCCCGGCGTCAACTCGCTTCTCGGCGCCGCACCGGCCCTCGGCGCCGACTTCCGGGTCGAGGGCGTGAATCTCTCTGCTCTCACCCAAGGTACCGCCTTCGGGCGGATCCAAGGCGTTCTGGAGGGTTTCATCAATGAGGTGGAAATCGTCAAGGGTCAACCGCAACGGTTCGACCTGAAGCTTGAGACCGTCCGCCGGCCGGGGATCCCCCAGCGCATCACCGTGGAAGCCGTGGAGAACATCGCCCGCATCGGCGGGGGCCAAAGCCCCTTCGTCGGGCTGGCCGGCCATTTCGCTTCTTTGTTCCGGGAGTTCGTTTATGCTAAAATGGGAATCCGAGCCGTCCTGGAAAACGATCAGTTCCGCATCAACGGCACCATTGCGGAGGGCGGGGTGGAGTATATCGTGCGCAAAGGCGGCGTCCCCGGCGTGGACGTGGTCAACCTGAACCCGGCCAACCAGATCAGCTTCAAGGACATGGTCAAACGCGTACAGCGGCTCGCCGAGCCCGGCGCCGGCCCCGTGGTGCGCTGACAAAGGAGGCGTTTATGAAAGAATCCGGCAAGTGGTTGCGTTCGGCGGCGGTGGCCGTCGTCCTGCTCCTGGGGGCGTGCGTCACCATCAACATCTACTTTCCGGCCGAAAAAGTCGAATCGGTGGCCGGGGAGATCGTGCAGGACATCCGCGGCGTACGCCCCGAAAAAGAGACCGAGACGCCACCCGAAAAGAAGAGCTCCGCGCTGGCGCGCCCCGTGCTCCTCGCCTCCCTGGTGGGCACGGCCTGGGCCGACGAGGTGACCACGGTGTCCAACCCGGCCATCCGCAGCCTCAAGCAGCGGATGAAAGACCGCTACCCGCAATTGAAACCCCATTTCAAGAACGGTGCTCTCACCGAGGGTGCGGACGGGTTCGTCGCCGTTGCCACCCCGGGGGCGCTGGGGCTCAAGGAGCGGCGCGATCTGACGGGTCTGGTGGAGGCCGAGAACCAGGACCGCCGGGTGCTCTACCAGGAGGTCGCCAAGGCCCTCAATATCGACTCGTCGCAATCGGGCCAGGTGGCGGCGATCTTTGCCAAGGAGTGGCAAAAATCGCTGAAATGAGCGGCTGGCTCGAGAAGAGCCCTTCGGCCGGTTATTCCCGCGCGTAGCGCGTGACCGCGGGCTCGGCCTGCAACCGGTTCGCTTGTACCCGGTTCCTCCGCCCGCGGCACGAAGTCCCTTGCGCGGCGCGTGCGATCAGCTCCAGTCTATGCGCGGCGCGGCCGAATCCACGATGTGGCCGGCGAAGCTGAAGGCCGAGGTGAAGGCCGGGGAGACGGCGTTGAGCACGTGGGTCGAGTCCTCGGCGTGTTCGACGAGAAAGTCCATCACGAGCTCGTCGGTGGCGGTGTTGAGCAGCTGGGCTCGGATCCCGGGCCGGGTGAAGCCGCCGAACCGGCCGGGGTCGAGGCGATGCACCAGTTTCTCGGCCTGGGCGATGAAGTGACGCCGGCGGTACGTGCGCATTTCCTCCAGTGCGAGCCGGCGGAAGTTGAACCGGTTGAGCAGGAACAGCTTCGCCTCCCGGGCGATGATCTCGAGGCACTCCGCGGCGTCGAAGCGCTCGAGCGCCGCGTAGTTCTCCCGCCAGAAGGCGGGGATGGCGTAACAGTTTAGTTCTTTCGGTAGTTTTTTTAATCATTTTTAAGCACCCATTCATTATTTCCTGGACAAGCGGGCGTTTTTTGTTGTAAAAGGTATGAGTAAGAATACTCATTCTGGAAT
>JBFYWX010000427.1:0-3784 GCA_041310825.1 Desulfobacteraceae bacterium
AAAGGGATTCCCGGATCGGTGATCACGGTGCTGCGGGAGTGTCAGGACGTGGTCGGCTACCTGCCGGTGGAGTTGATCGACGCCATCGGTTTAGGCCTCAACCTCTCGCGCAGCGAGGTCTTCGGCGTGGCCTCCTTTTACGCGCTCTTTTCGATGCAGCCCAAAGGCCGCAACACGGTCAAGGTCTGCATGGGGACCGCCTGCTACGTGAAGGGGATCAAAGAGGTCATTTCGCGCATCGAAAACCAGTTTAAGGTCGCCCCCGGGAGCACCTGCCAGGACCGGCGCTTTTCCCTGGAGGCCGTACGCTGCCTCGGGGCCTGCGGCCTCGCACCGGTCATGGTGGTCAACACGGACACCTACGGGGATGTGAAAGCCGACAAGGTCCTCCAAATTCTCGATCGATACGAGTAGAAAATGAAAATCTCAGAGATTCGCGATATCCTCAAAGCCGAAGTTTTGGCAGGGGAAGACCAACTCCACCAGAGCGTTGTCGCGGGGGGCGGTGCCGACCTGATGGCCGACGTGCTGTCGGCGGTCGCCCGGGAGGCGGTCCTGTTGACGGGGCTTACGACCGAGCAGGTGCTGCGCACGGCCAAGGTCGCCGGGGTATCGCTGGTGGTCTTCGTGCGCGGCAAGCGCCCGGACGAGCCGGTGATCGATCTGGCCCGATCCTACGGCATGCCGGTGCTGCTGACGAGCTACTCGCTCTTCGTCGCCAGCGGCCGTCTTTACATGAACGGCCTGCGGGGGCTGGACGGGTCGTGGTAAAGTTCACGGCTCACGGCGCACGGCGCACGGAAAAATAAAGATTGAACGGTTCACGGCGCACGGTGCACGGTGCACGGAAAAAGATAATTGCCGCAGACCCACGCAGACTCACGCAGACGGGCAGCGGCCCGCTTCGCATTCCGCTGCTGAGATTTTCAGCCCCGCGACCTGCGGAGCCGAAACACGCGATCGCTGCGCGAAGAGAGAATGTTAGTTGCTGCCCGCAGGGCGGCAGGCTCATCCGTCCGGCAGGTCGCCGGGCGGATCGGCTCCTGTCTGCGTTCGTCTGCGTCGGTCGGCGGCAAAATCGTTTTACTTGCTTTTACCGTGCGCCGTGCACCGTGAGCCGTCTTTCAGTTAAAGGCATTATAGGCATTCTCTTTCCATCCGATCGGGAGCTGACATGACCAAGGTCCGGACTCAGTTGATGCTCTGCAGCGGCACCGGGTGCCAAGCCAACAAAGCCATCCCCTTTCGCGACGCCCTGGCAAAAGAGCTCGAACGCCGGGGTCTGGCGGAGGAGGTCAAGATCATCGAGACCGGCTGCAATGGGTTCTGCGCGGTGGGCCCGGTGATGCTGGTGCAGCCGGAGGGCATTTACTACCAGAAGCTCACCCCGGAGGTCGTTCCCCACCTGGTGGAAGAGCATTTCCTCAAGGGCCGGCCGGTCAAGAAGCTGTTTTACGTCGAACCGGCCTCCAAGGAAACCATCCCGCGGATGGAGCAGATCCCCTTCTTCGCCAAACAGATGTTCTGGGTCATGCGCAACAAGGGCGCCATCGACCCCGAGGTAATCGAGGAGTACATCGCGCGCGACGGCTACTTCGGCGCGGCCAAGGCCCTGAAGGAGATGACGCCGGATGCGATCATCGCCGAGGTCAAGACCTCGGGCTTGCGCGGCCGCGGGGGGGCGGGATTCCCGACTGGGCTCAAGTGGGAGTTCGCCCGCAAAAGCCCGGGCGAGATCAAGTACGTACTGTGCAACGCGGACGAGGGCGACCCCGGGGCCTTCATGGACCGCAGCATCCTGGAGGCCGATCCGCATGCCGTGCTCGAGGGCATGATCATCGCGGCCAAGGCCATCGACGCCCGGCAGGGGTACATCTACGCCCGTACCGAGTACCCGTTGGCCATCCGGCGGCTGGGGATCGCGATCAAGCAGGCCCGCGAGTTCGGGTTGCTCGGCAAGGACATCCTGGGCACGGGGTTCGACTTCGACATCGACATCTACCAGGGGGCCGGCGCCTTCGTCTGCGGCGAGGAGACCGCCCTCATGCGCTCGATCGAGGGCCGGCGTGGGATGCCCAGGCCGCGGCCGCCGTTTCCGGCCTTAAAGGGGCTCTGGGATAAGCCCACCATCCTGAACAACGTCGAGACCCTCGCCAACATCCCCCAGATCATGCTGAACGGGGGTAAATGGTATGCGAGTGTCGGCACTGAGGGCAGCAAGGGCACCAAGGTCTTCGCGCTCTCGGGAGACGTGAACAACATCGGGCTGGTCGAGGTGCCCATGGGCACCCTGCTGCGCACCCTGATCTTCGACATCGGCGGGGGCATCCCCGATAAGAAGAAGTTCAAGGCCGTCCAGCTCGGGGGGCCGTCGGGCGGCTGTGTGCCCACGGAATACCTCGACATCCCCGTCGACTACGAGGAGATCGCAAAGGTCGGCGCCATCATGGGATCGGGCGGGGCCATCGTCATGGACGAGGACACCTGCATGGTGGACATGGCCCGGTTCTTCATGGACTTCGTCCAGGACGAATCCTGCGGCAAGTGCACCCCCTGCCGCGAGGGCACGCGCCGGCTGCTGCAGACCCTGGAGAAGATCTGCGAGGGCCGCGGCGAGCCGGAGGACATCACCATCCTCGAGGAGCTGTCGGCCACCATCAAGGAGGCCTCCCTCTGCGGCCTGGGCCAGACCGGGCCGAACCCGGTCCTCTCCACGCTGCGCTATTTCCGCGACGAATACGAGGCGCACATCCACGAGAAGCGCTGCCCGGCCAAGCGCTGTGTGGCCCTGCTCAAGTTCGAAATCGACCCCGAGCTCTGCACCAAGTGCGGCATGTGCTTCCGCGCCTGTCCGGCCGAGGCCATTGCCTGGAAGAAAAAGGAGGTCGCCCGCATCGACAGGGAAAAATGCGTCAAGTGCATGACCTGCTTTGAGAAGTGCAAGTTTGGAGCCATCTTCTAGAACTGGCTTCATAACCTCGTCTAACGGTTGGGGGCGGCGTTGCAGGCCTCTCGAACGTGCTCACAACCTATCAAGGTTGCTGCGCTTTCGAATCGGCCTGCGCCTTGCCCGCAACCGTGATACGAGGTTGTGAAACCAGTTCGCTTTTCCATCCGGAAACGGCGTCTTGCGGCCCAGGCCGGCGTTCTCGCTCGCCGCAATCCTCGGCGTAGAACCACTACGCCTGCGGGTGCGGCATCGCTGCGGCCTTGACCTGAGCCGCAATCCACCATTTCCGGATGGACACTGTCTCATGAAAACGGCGCCTCATTCGGCGCTTTCCGGGGCGGGCGGCTTGCGGGGGAAGAGTTCCTCGACGGCTGCGTCCTTGATCCGGGCGAGGCAGCTTGCCAGGGCTTCGGATTCGGTCTCGCCCACCCCCTGATAGTCCGGCCGCGCGACGAGGTTGATCAGGTTGGGGACGGCCACGAATTGCCCCGCCAGGCGGCCGTGCAGGGACTGGTGGACGTCGATGTAGACCAGGCGCTGGTCCCTGATGAGATTGTAGCGCGACACCCGGGTCAGGATGTCACCCTCGCGCAGATCGTCCATGATGGCTCCCCCATTCGTGAAATGCCAGCAATGCCGGAGTAAAATTTGTAAATGCCTAGAATGCCAAAAGAGAATTTGTAAATGCCCAACCCGGACAAGCCGGAACCAAAAAAGTTAAAACCTGAATTTTGCACCGAATAGGTGTTTTTCATGTTCGTTGTGCAAAAAATTTCTTGCACGGGATTAAGCCAGCATAGGTTGATCACCAGTTGTCTTGAGTAGGCGCCACGG